>JAFTGG010000193.1 GCA_017458025.1 Oscillospiraceae bacterium
AGAACTTGTTTTTGCCGCTTGCTCTGCAAAACCATTTCATCGGCTCCGTCATCATGGCTTTACCGTAATACTCGGTCATTTTGTCCACGGATGGCTTCGGGTCCATGTGCAGATAAAACGCCGACAGCATTGCGCAGTTGACGATATTCATGGCGAACCGGTCCGCTTTCTCGAACTCCGGCAGTTTCCCGATGACGGCTTTGTATTCCGCCTTCGCCTGCTTTGTGATTTCTGCCGCCGCCGCTTTATCAAAGCCGAGCACCGTCGTCAGATTCTTTTGGAACGAGCCGCTGAACAGCGCCCACATACCCAGCGGAAGCCCTGTATATTTCATCTTCCATTACTCCCTTCAGCTTGACGGTTCCCCGTTATCGCCAATTCGCGAGCCGCGCGGGTCGCCGCGTCGCGGCGTTGCCCGCATAGCTCGGGCATGCCTCTCCGACGCGTGGTCTGGCGCTGCTTATCAACTCGCTTGCGCAAAATGCGTCAATCAGGCCAAGGCGGCGCAAAAAAAATTTGTTTGCCTAACAAAAAGTATTGAAAAAATAGATACGTGTTGTATAATATGGCTAGGCGCAGTTTTGCGCTCGGTTATTTTATTGGCGTTTTTAGACAAAAGGAGGCTCCTATGAAAAACGCAGCATCGCAGGACGTTCGTGTGGAAAACATCTACCGTCTGGAAGGACGCGTGCCGATCGGCAAGGCGATCCCGTTCGGCTTGCAGCATGTGCTGGCGATGTTCGTCGCCAACATCACGCCGCTCATCATCATCGCGTCCGTCGCGGTCTACAACGGCGAGCCGTTTACAGCGGTGGAGACGGCGCGGCTGCTGCAAAACTGCATGATCATCGCCGGCATCGGCACGCTCATTCAGCTCTACCCGATCTGGAAGATCGGCTCCGGCCTGCCGGTGGTCATGGGCCTGAGCTTCACGTTCCTCGCGGCGTGTCTCTCCACCGCGTCGCAGGATTACGGCATCATGGTCGGCGGTATCATCGTCGGCGGCGTCTTTGAGGGTATCCTCGGCCTGACGGCGCAGTATTGGCGCAAGATCATCACGCCGCTGCTCTCGTCCTGCGTGGTCATCGCCATCGGCCTGAGCATTCTGAACGTCGGCGTGTCGTCGTTCGGCTCGTCATCGGCGTATCCGCTGGGCTCGTGGCAGAATCTGCTGGTCGCCACCGTGACCCTCGCCGCCGCGTTCATCTTTCATACGACGCTCAAGGGCATCGCCAAGCAGCTCTACGTCCTGCTCGGCATGCTGGTGGGCTACGTCGTGTCCATCTTCTTCGGCATGGTGGACTTCGGCGTCATGGGCAATACCATCAGGGAGATGGGCGTGATTGCCGTGCCGCAACTGTTCGCGTTCCGGCCGCGGTTCCAGCCCGGCGCGATCGTCTCGTTCTGTCTGGTGTTCATCGTCTCCGCGGTGGAGACCATCGGCGACACCACCGCTACCTGCACCGGCGGTCTGGGCCGCGACATCACGGCGCAGGAGGTCTCCGGCTCGCTGTGCGTGGACGGCTTCGTCTCCGCGATTTCGGGCGGCGTGTTCGGCTGCTCGCCCATCACTTCGTTCAGCCAGAACGTCGGCCTGATCTCCATGACCCACGTCGTCAACCGTTTCTGCATCATGTTCGGCGCGCTGGCAATGATCCTCGGCGGCTTGTTCCCGCCCATCGGCGCGTTTTTCACGACGCTGCCCGACTGCGTGCTCGGCGGCTGCACGGTCATCATGTTCGGCTCGATCATGATGTCCGGTATCCACATGATGCTCGAAGCCGGCATCAACAACCGCAACACGCTCATCGCCGCGACGTCGATCTGCCTCGGCGTCGGCGTGACGCAGGTGGACGGCTTCTTCGACAATCTGCCCGGCATTTTCGGCGAGATCTTCGCGGGCAACATGGTCGCGGGCGTGTTCGTCGTCGGCCTGGTTTTGGAGATTTTTTTGCCGAAGGACCTCTCCCGCTACGAGGCGCAATAAGACGCAAGCCCAAAAAGGCGGCGCAGCGCCGGACCGGTATTTGGCAAGCCCCTACGGCAATAAAGCGGCTCGGCCTTGCCTTATGCTAGGCCTTGTCCCCCGTGACCCAATAATCGCAAACATTGTCGCCGCCGGCGATGGTGTGTTCGCGATGCAGCCTGCCGTGCTGGAGCCGAAACATCACCTCGTCCGTGGCGCAAAGCGCCGGCATCAGCTCGCCGATGCCCTCGCGCTCGCAAAATTCGCAGATCGGGCAGCGGGTGAAGTAGTAATAGCTGCCCTCCCTGTGCAGGCTCTCGTCGAAGTTGACGACCCAATTCACCGGATAGTCGCCGCCGTTCTTCCGATACCACGCCTCGTACTTCTTCATGTCCTTATACCATTTTTTCGGCGTCCGGTTGAGGTCGGTCATGCCGAACACGAACCGCAGCAGCGGGCCGTTCAGCACATCGGTCATCACCTCGCCCATCTCCTCCGGCGTCAGCCGCTTCCCGCCGCCGAGCCATGCCGCCGCGAACGCATAGGCAAAATAGGCGTTCGACGCCATCGGATTGCCGGGGCCAAGCTCGTCGGCGCGCGCCAGCAGGCCTCTGTATTCCGCCTTTCCCCGCCGGATCGACCTGTCCGCAAGCTCCTTGCCATACCGCTTCGCGATGCTCTTGCGGATCATAGGAGCAAACAAGTCCCAATAGACGCCTTGATATTTCATGTGCGCCGCCTCTTTTCGTTAGATATTGCTAACAATTGATTATAATCCACCCTCACGCCCGCGTCAACCAAAAATCCCCGATAGGCGCGCCTGCCTGTCGGGGATTTCTTCATAGGCTGCGCAGCCAAGCCTCAATAAAGGTGCTCTCATACGCGTGCGCCGCGGCGCTCGGGTGCGTGTTCCGCGGCGGCGCGACGGCAAAGCGCTCCGTTCTGAAATCGCGGACGGCGCGCAGAATGTTTTCGTTTGTCGACCTGCCCATGACCGGCGTTCGCTCGTCGCCGTTCAGGTCAAGATACGGGACCCCCCACTTCCTCGCGACGGCGATCTCCGCCTGTCGGTACTCGTCCGTCTCGCAGCCGTTGGAAACGATGATGCCGATGTGTGCGAACGGGTGACGGAAAATGAGATGCTCCATCACCACGTTCCACGCGCCATAGAAGGTGTCGATCCGCGCGTCGCCGATATCGCCGAGGCGGATCGTCCCACGCTTGATCTCGCCGTCGTCTCCGGTGGCGCGCGGCCGGTGGTGGCTGTCGTTAATGCCAAAGTAAAGCGTAATGTAATCCGCGTCGTCGTCGACCGTTTTGTAGACGCCGCCGGAAAATGTGTTGAGAAATTCCGCGTCCGAGGGCGTCGCCATCGTCATGCCGCCCGCCGCCAGATGCTGGACCCGCATGCCGTTGCGCTCGGCGATCAGGTATCCGTAGGTTTTCCGCTTCCCCGCGAACGGGCCGTCCGCGAACAGCGGCTCTCCTTCCGGCGCGCCGGTAAAATCGCCGTTGGAAAAGCTGTCTCCGCAAACCGCCCACTTTTTCCCGTATAAAACGTTCCCGTTCACATGCTACCCCCAATTGACAAAGCTGCATGTAATACTATTATCGGATAAAAAGCTTACACTTTTTATTCGATGGATGCCGCCGCCGGCGGCATACAGTTGCTAACGCAACTGAGGTCTCATGCGAACTCATATAAAAAGATTCCATTGATAGTATCTTTTATATGAGCTCAGTACCAGTATAGCAACAGTCCACCGGTTTTGCAAGGCTCGCGCGCGAGTTTGTTTGAGCGAGGTGTAGGATTTACAATGTCGGCATTTTTCAAACAAGGCCTAAATCCGGCGCGTAGATTGCGCCGGATTTAATCAGCGGTTCCCTAGGTTGCCATTTCGGTAAAATTGCCGTATAATAAGCGAAGCAGATTCTTTTTCGCGGCTGGGACCCTACCGCTACAACAGGCCAAATCTTACTCTGGGGGAGTTTCTATGTTCTCTTACATTTGGCCGATCGCGTTGGTGATCCTGTCCGAAGTGATCTACCAGATCTGCGCCAAGTCCGCGCCGGAAACCGCGGACCCGCTCGCCGCGCTGACCATCACCTATCTGGTCGCCGCGCTCACATCGGGTATCCTGTTTTTCTCGCTGAACCGCGGGGCAAACCTGCTGAACGAATACAGCCGCCTGAACGCGATGCCGTTCCTGCTCGGCGTCTCCATCGTCGGTCTGGAAACCGGCTGGATCTACGCGTATCGGGCAGGGTGGCAGGTCAGCACCAGCTTCATCGTGCAAAGCGCATTCCTCGCCGTGGCTCTGCTCGCCGTCGGATATCTGCTCTACCACGAGACGCTGTCGTGGCACAAGATCGTCGGCATCGGCATCTGTCTGATCGGGCTCATCTTCATCAACCATAAATGAAAACATCGGACGCTTCCCGCGGCTTTCGGCCGTGAGAAGCGTCCGTCATTTCATACTGCTGTCGGATAAAGAAGATACCGTAAATGGAACCTTTTTAAATGAGTTCAATATCAGAAACCGCGCCGCGGATCGCGCCGACGAGATACAGCGAGCCGAAAGCGACCACCGCGCCGCTCCCTCCCGCCGCGTCGAGCGCGGCGCAGAGACCGCTTGCGATATCGGCGCAAGCGCGCGCATGCGCCCCTTGCGCCGTCAGGTAGTCCGCCAGCTCCCGCCCCGACAACGCGCGGTCGCTCAATGGCGTCAGGCAGACAAACTCCCGCGCCAGCGGCATGAGCAGTTCCATCATGCGGGGATAGTCCTTGTCGCGCAGCACGCCGAGCAGGAACACCGCCTTTTTATTCGGAAGCAGCTCGCGCAGGCTCGTCGCGAGCGCTTCGGCGCACTGCGGATTGTGACCGCCGTCGATGAGGAGCAGCGGCTCGCGCCGCATGACCTCAAGCCGCGCGGGCCATTTGACCGTCTCCAGCCCCCTGCGCACCGCCTCGTCGCCGATGCTCCAGCCGCGCTCGCGCAGCGCTTCGACCGTTTCCAGCACCGTCGCCGCGTTGTGCAGCTGATGCGCGCCCAGCAGCGCGAGCCGGTACTCTTTGCCGTGCCAGCGGAAGCGCTGCCCGTCGAGGCTCTGTGACAGCGGCTCCAATTTGGAAAAATCGACGCAGCGCAGCGGCACGCGCCTCTCCGCGCAGACGCGGCGCACCACCGCCGTCACTTCGACCGCGCCGTCGTAGCAGACGGCGTGGCAGCCGGACTTGATGATGCCCGCCTTGGTCGCCGCGATCTCCTCGAGCGTATCGCCGAGGTATTCGGTGTGTTCCAGGCCGATGTTCGTAATGACGGCGGCCTCGGGCGCGTCGATGACGTTGGTGGAGTCCAGCGCGCCGCCCATGCCGACTTCGAGCACCACGACGTCGCAGCCCTGTTCCGCAAAATACAGCATGCCGAGCGCCGTCACCAGCTCAAATTGGCTCGGGTGGTCGTCCATCGCCTCAGCGGCGGCTTTCACGCGCTCCGTGAGCCGCGCCAGCGCGTCGCCGGGGATATTTTGACCGTCAAGCCGGATGCGCTCGCAGAAATCCTGAATGTACGGCGAGGTGTAGAGCCCCGTGCGGTAGCCCGCCGCGCGCAGGATCGCGTCGAGCATGGCACAGGTGCTGCCCTTGCCGTTGCTGCCCGCGATGTGGACGAATTTGAGCCGCTTGTGCGGGTCGCCAAGCCGCTGCAGCAGCTCGCGCGTACGGTCGAGGCCGAGGCGCGTCGTGCTCCAGCCGTAGTGCTCGATGTAATCGACCGCTTCCTGTCGTGTCATGCGGCAGCCCTCCCAAAAATCCGCTCCGGCAGCTTCGCCAGCACGCGGATCGTGACAAACTGCACGACGCTCAACAACGCCGACTGCACCACGCGCGTCGCCAGCAGCGGCACAAACGGCGAGTGGTAAAGCGTCGAGATCCACAGCGTGTTGAGCAGCAACCCGAGGACAAACTGCACGATGACGACGGCGGCGACTGTGTTGCGTACGCTCTGTTTTTTATAGATCAGCAGCCCAAACGTCAGGCCGGTCAAAAACGCGGTCAGCGTAAACCCCGGGAAATAGGGGCCCGTCGGGAACAGGATTGCGCCCAACAAATCAGCCAACGCCGCGACGATCGCCGCGGGCAGCGGCCCGAACAGCATCGCCGCGAGCACCACGGGGATAAAGCCGAAGCCGATGCGGATATTCCATGCCGAAACGGAGAGAAACCGCGTCAGCACGATATCCATCGCCAGCAGCACGCCCAGCGTCGCCAGCATTTTGGTATCAAACAGCGTACGTCCGTTTTTCCGCTCTATGCCATTGAGCTTCATGATAAAACCTCCTTGTCCGGCATCCGCCGGACAAGGAGGCTTTTCCCCGATCACCAGCGGAATGCGGAAACGGCATCGCGGCTTACGCCTTCGTCTGCGGGCAACTTCCCGTCCCACAGCACTTGACGCGCCGTTTCCTACTCTGACTGCTTCAACTGTAAATCAAACGGATCGCGTTGTCAACAAAATCTCTGATAAACTTCCTCGTAGACCTTCTCGGCGATGGGCCGATACTTCGCCATGCCCGCGTCGATGTGGGCGTTGATGTTTTCCGCATAGGCGCGGTCCTTCATCAGCTTGGTGTTGACCTTGACGTTCACCGCCGCGCCGTACATGGCGCTCCAACAGAACACCACGCCCGTCGCCGCGTCGGAGATGACCAGCTTGCTGCCCTTCTCCGCGAACTCCTTTTGCAGCTCGATCGCCTCGCAAGAGAGATCGAATATCTCAAGCGGAGCCGCCGCCGCGTCGCGCAGGCACTTCTCCATGATCTCATCGCGCGTCGGATCGTCCTTCGGGATCCCGTACGCTTTAGAAAGCGGCTCGAACGCGACCGCGTCCTTTTCGATGCACGCAAGCAGCTTTTTTCGCAGCTCCTGCGCGCGCGCCATCAACGCTTTGATCTCGTCCTCCACGTCGGCGTACTTCTTTTTCCCGACGGTCAGCTCGCCGACCATGTCTCCCAGCGCCGCGCCGATCGCGCCGACGAGCGCGCTTGCTCCGCCGCCGCCCGGCACGGGCGCGGGCGAGGCAAGCTGCTCGGTAAAACCGGCGATGCTGCTATTTAGCAGTTCCATGCTGTTCTCCTTAGAACAGGCCGCTGATGACGCCGTTTTCGTCCACGTCGATCTTCTCGGCGGACGGGACCTTCGGCAGGCCCGGCATCGTCATGATGTCGCCGGTCAGCGCAACGATGAAGCCCGCGCCGGCGCAGACCTTGAGGTTGCGCACCGTGACCTTGAAGCCCTTCGGCGCGCCGAGGAGCGCCGCGTTGTCGGAGAAGCTGTACTGCGTCTTCGCCATGCAAATCGGCATCTTGTCGAAACCGAGGTCGGTGATCTGCTTGAGCTGCTTCTTGGCGTTCGCGTCGAGCGCCACGCCGTCCGCGTGATACACGCGCTTGCAGATGGCGTCGAGCTTCTCCTCGATGGAGGCGTTCACGTCATAGACGAAGCTGAAGTTGTTCGGCTGCTCGCAGAGACGGACGACCTCCTCGGCAAGCGCCTTGCCGCCCTCGCCGCCCTTCGCCCAGACCTCGCTGAGCGCGACGTTGACGCCGAGTTCCTTGCACTTCGCCTCGACCATATCGAGCTCCGCCTTGGTGTCGGTCGGGAACGCGTTGATAGCGACCACGCAGGGCACGCCGTAGACGTTCTTGACGTTCTCCACATGCTGAAGCAGATTCGGCAGGCCCTTTTCAAGCGCTTCGAGGTTCTCGTTGTTGAGGTCCGGCTTCGCCACGCCGCCGTGATACTTGAGCGCGCGGACCGTCGCGACGATGACCACCGCGGAGGGCTGGAGGCCCGCCATGCGGCACTTGATGTCGATGAACTTCTCCGCGCCGAGATCGGCGGCGAAGCCCGCCTCGGTGACGGCGTAATCGCCGAGCTTGAGCGCCATGCGCGTCGCCATCACGCTGTTGCAGCCGTGGGCGATGTTCGCGAACGGGCCGCCGTGAATGAACGCGGGCGTGCCTTCGAGGGTCTGAACGAGGTTGGGCTTGATGGCGTCCTTGAGCAGCGCCGCCATTGCGCCCTCCGCCTTGAGGTCGTGCGCCGTGACGGGCGCGCCGGCGTAGGTATAGCCGACGATCATGCGGCCGAGGCGCTCCTTGAGGTCGGTGATGCCAGAGCTCAGGCACAGCACCGCCATGACCTCGCTCGCAACGGTGATCTCGAAGCCGTCCTCGCGGGGCACGCCCTGCATGCGGCCGCCGAGACCGTCGACGATGTGGCGCAGTTGGCGGTCGTTCATGTCGACCGCGCGCTTCCATGTGATCTGCTTCGGATCGATACCGAGCGCATTGCCCTGCTGAATATGGTTATCGAGCATAGCGGCGAGCAAGTTGTTCGCCGCGCCGATGGCGTGGAAGTCGCCGGTGAAGTGGAGGTTGATGTCCTCCATCGGCACGACCTGCGCGTAGCCGCCGCCCGCGGCGCCGCCCTTGACGCCGAACACGGGGCCGAGGGAGGGTTCTCTCAGGGCGACGAACGCGTTCTTGCCGAGCTTGCGCAGGCCGTCGGTCAGGCCGACGCTGGTGGTGGTCTTGCCCTCGCCCGCGGGCGTCGGGGTGATGGCGGTGACGAGGATCAGCTTGCCGTCCGGCTTGCTCGCCAAATCGGTGAGCAGCTTGTAGTCGACCTTCGCCTTGTAGTTGCCGTACTGCTCAAGGTACTTCTCATCAATGCCCGCCTTGGCGGCGATTGCCGTAATCTTCTGCTTTTCGCACTCCTGCGCGATCTCGATGTCGCTCTTGAAGCCCATAGGTCATTCCTCCTGTTTTTGATCTGTTAAGGTTGGTTTGTTTCGTTGACTGTATTCTAGCTACGCGCGTAGATTTTGTAAATGACTTTCTTTTTTCAATTTTCGCCCCCCGCTTTTTTTCCAAAAGCAAAACGCCTATTCACTTAAAATTTTAAAGCCGCAGGAAAAAATCCTGCGGCTGCAGGCTTTTTCCTACAGGAGCGGCAGCTCCTTGGCGCTGAAATACGTCTTGAGCTCCACGGAGGTGCGGGAGTCGCCATAGGTCTTGATCTGCGTCAGCAGATTGTCGAGCGCGTTGGTGTCCTTCACCGCGAAGCGCAGCATCGCGTTGTAGTTGCCGATGACGTGGCAATGCTCCGTAATCTCCGGCGCTCTCTCGCAAAACGCGCAGAACGCGGCGTATTTCTCCGGCTCCGGCGCAACCATGATGAACCCCGCCATGCTGCAGTCGAGCCGCGTCCGGTCAATGCGGATACGGTACGCCTCAATGACGCCGTCCTCCTCAAGCTTACGGATACGCTCCGCAACGGCCGGCGGCGTCAGGCCCACTTCCTCGCCTATGGCGCGCAGTGTTTTTCGGCAGTCCTGCTGCAATAGATTCAAGATCCTGTAGTCGGTTCTGTCCACGCTGTGTACCACCTTTCCGCCGTTCACACGACAGCGCCTTTCTTGATGACGGTCTTGACGAGGTTGCTGCCCACGCGGTAGCGGATATAGTCGAGATCGGGCGCGTCCCAGATCACGAGGTCGCCCTGCTTGCCCGGCTCGACCGAGCCGACCTTGTCGGCGAGGTCGATCGCGGCGGCGCCGTTGAGCGTGACCGCGGTCAGCACCTCCTCGGGCGTCAGCTTATACTTGAGACAGCCGAGATTGATGACGAACTGCATATTGAGGCACGGGCAGGAGCCGGGGTTGAAGTCCGTCGCCATCGCGACGGGAACGCCCGCCTTGACCATGTCGCGCGCGGGCGCGAACACCGCGCCGAGGTTGAAGCTCGTCGCCGGCAGCAGGCAGGCGATCACGCCGCCCTTCGCCATGCTCTCGATACCCTCCGGCGGGCAGACGATCAAATGCTCCGCCGAGATCGCGCCGAGCTCGCCGGCGAGCCGGCTGCCGCCGATGGCCTTGATCTCGTCGGCGTGGATCTTGGGGCGCAGGCCGTACTTGAGGCCCGCTTCCAAAATACGGCGGGACTCCTCCGCGGTGAAGGTATCCGCCTCGCAGAACACGTCGCAGAATTTTGCGATGCCCTGTTCTTTGACGAGGGGCATCATCTCCTCGCAAACGAGGCGGACGTATTCCTCGCGGTTCTGCTTATATTCGGCGGGGACGAGGTGCGCGCCCATGAAGGTCGCGACGAGGTCGATGGGGTGACGCTCGTTCAGGTCGCGGATCACGCGCAGCTCCTTCAGCTCATGCTCGGTGGCAAGGCCGTAGCCGCTCTTGGCTTCGCAGGTGGTCGTACCGAAGCGCAGCATTTCGTTCAGCGCCTTCTCCGCCTTGTCCGCAAGCTCCTGCTCGGTGGCGGTGCGCGTGGCGTTGGTGGTGGATTGGATCCCGCCGCCCGCGTTCTGGATATCCAGATAGCTCGCGCCGTGCAGCTTCAAGCCCAGCTCGTTCTGCCGCCAGCCGCCGAAGATGAGATGCGTATGCGCGTCGACAAGGCCCGGGGTCACAAGGCTTCCGCCCGCGTCGATAACCTCCGCGCCCGCGGCGTCCGGCGCTCCGGCGCCGACTTTGGCGATGACGCCGTCCTCGATCAGCACCCACGCGTCCTTGAGGATCTCGATCTTTCCCTGCTCCTCGCCGCGATGCGCGGCAGCGCCCTTCGGGGTCGCGAGCATACCGATGTTTTTGATCAACACATTGCTCATAGTAAAATCCTTTCAAGGGAGAGGGCATATGCCCTCTCCCCTTGGGTTGGTATTTTAGCCCTTCATACCCTTGACGGCCTCATCGACGATCTTGTCGTCGGCGAGGTACGGCATGGTGATGTGATCCTGCCCTGCGTACATCTTGTTGTACTCCGCGACGGTGGTCATGGCGTTCTCATTGCGCGCCCAGCTGCGGCGGGAGACGCCGATCATCGTATCCCAGGGCATCGCCATCTTCAAGATGGTGTCGACGCGCTCGGAGCCGTCGAGCACCATGCCGAAGCCGCCGTTGATGGCGCGGCCGATGCCGGTGCCGCCACCGTTGTGCAGCGCGATATAGCTCATGCCGCGCGCGGCGTTGCCCGCGTAGCACTGCGTCGCCATTTCGGCCATGATGTTGGAGCCGTCCTTGATGTTGGAGGTCTCACGGAACGGCGCGTCGGTTCCGCCGGTATCGTGATGGTCGCGGCCGAGGACGACCGGCCCGATCTCGCCGTTGCGGACCATTTCGTTGAACTTGAGCGCGAGGTTCATGCGGCCCATCGCGTCCTGATACAGAATACGGCACTGCGTGCCGACGACGAGCTTGTTCTTCTCCGCGTCGCGGACCCAGACATAGTTGTCGTAGTCCTGATAGCGGCGGTTGTGCTCCTTGATATATTCGGCGGCAGCCATATCGGTCTTGTGCAGATCCTCGGGGTTGCGGCTCAGGCAGCACCAACGGAACGGGCCGTAGCCGAAGTCGAACAGGCAGGGGCCGAGAATGTCTTCGACATAGGACGGGAAAATGAAACCGTCGAGGTCGTTCTCGCCGTTCTTGCAGATGCTCTTCACGCCGGTGTCGTACACGGCCTTGAGGAAGCTGTTGCCGTAGTCGAAGAAGTAGGTGCCGCGCTCATGGAACTTGCAGATCATCTCATAGTGATGCTGCAGCGTCTTGTCGACGAGCTTGCGGAAGCCCTCGGGGTCCTTGTCGAGCATCTCGGTACGCTGCTCGAAGGTCAGGCCCTGCGGGCAGTAGCCGCCGTCGTACGGGACGTGGCAGGAGGTCTGGTCGCTCATCAGGTCGACGTGGACGTTCTTCTCATAGAGGTATTCCAGCAGGTCGACGATGTTGCCGAGATAGGCGACCGCGCAGGGCTTGCCTTCCTTCTGGTGCTCGGTCGCAATCTTGACCGCCTCCTCAAGGCTGTCGGTGCGATGGCTGACCCAGCCCTGGGTGTAGCGCGTGTCGATGCGGGAGTCGTCGACTTCGGCGATGATGGACGCGGCGCCGGCGATCTCCGCCGCCTTGCCCTGCGCGCCGCTCATGCCGCCGAGGCCGGCGGAGACGAACAGCTTGCCCGCGAGGTCCTTGTCCTGCGCGATGCCGAGCTTCAGGCGGCCGGCGTTGAGCAGGGTGTTGAACGTGCCGTGGACGATGCCCTGCGGCCCGATATACATCCAGCCGCCGGCGGTCATCTGGCCGTAGTTCGCGACGCCGAGCGCGGCGGCGCGGTTGAAGTTCTCCTGATCGTCGAAGGTGCCGACCATCAGGCCGTTGGAGATGATCACGCGCGGCGCCATCTTGTGGGAGTGGAACAGGCCCAGCGGGTGGCCGGACATGACGACCAGCGTCTGCTCGTCGGTCAGTTCCTCCAGATACTTCTTGATGAGGCGGTACTGCATCCAATTCTGGCAGACCTGGCCGGTCTCGCCGTAGGTGACCAGCTCATAGGGGTAGAGCGCCACGTCAAAGTCGAGGTTGTTGTCGATCATGACCTGAATCGCCTTGCCCTCGATGCACTTGCCCTTGTACTCGTCGATGGGCTTGCCGTAGAGCTTGCCCTCGGGACGGAAGCGGTAGCCGTAGATGCGGCCGTGCTCCTCCAGCTCCTGCGCGAACTCCTTCGCCATCTTGGCATGATGGTCGGGATGGATATAGCGCAGGGCGTTCTTGATGGCAAGCGCTTTGTCCGCTTCGCTCAGGTGCGACTCACGGCGCGGCGCACGGCGGTAGCCCAGCTCCATCTTGGGATACTCGGGCAGCTCGTAGTCCAGCTTGATGGTCATCGCTTCGTTCGCAAGGTCTTTCATTCGATTCTCCTCACTTTCAGCAAATATTTTTGTGGGAAAACGCTAAAATTTTCGCGTTTCCTCGTTGACATCTTGTATTATAACGCAAATATGCTATAATGAAAAATATTTCATTGATATATTTGATATACTTTTTTCGTATGGAAAGGACTTATTATGACCATTCGGCAGCTTGAATACTTTTGCGCCGTCGTCGAGGAAAAGAGCGTGTCCGCCGCGGCGCGGAAGCTACACGTCGCGCAGCCGCCCATTTCGCGGCAGATCGGGCTTTTGGAACAGGAGCTGGGCGCGCAGCTGTTCCGCCGCGGCAACAAGGGCATGATGCTCACCGACGCGGGGCAAAGCCTCTATCAGCAGGGGCGCGCGTACATCTCGGACATCGAGCGTCTTTCCGAGCACGTCCGCTCTCTCGGCTCCGGCGTCCGCGGCGTCGTCCGCGTGGGGCTGCTGTACTCGACGGTGCCCTACGGCCTGCCCTATCTGCGCGCCTATCACGAGGCGTACCCGCAGGTCGAGCTGTATATCCGTCTCGGGTCGCCGCAGGACCTGCTTGCCGACCTGAACCGCGGCGAGCTCAACGTCCTGTTTCTCCGCGCGGGCGCCAAAGAGACCATCGGGCTGAAAGAACGTATCCTGGGCAGCGACGCGCTTCGGCTCATTGTCACCGCCGGCACCGATCCCGCGCCCGAGCTGGACGCGGTGCCCATCGAGCGGCTGCGGGACGTGCCGATGTGCCTGCTGCGCAGCGACGATCTGTGGGGCTACACGGAAACGCTGCTCAAGGAGTGCCAGCGCTGCGGGTTTTCGCCGAACATCGTCTGCCAATGCTACGACACGCCCATGTCCATGCAGTTGGTGCAGTCCGGCTTCGGCGTCAGCTTCTTGCCGGAGAGCATCGTGCAGACGCTTCCGCACTCCGGCATCTATGCCAAGCCCGTGCTGGGCCTGTCGGAACGCTCCTATGTCGCGCTCGCATGGAACGAAAACGACTACCACTCCGCAAGCGTCGAGGTATTCACGCGCTTTGATACTGAACTCATTTAAGGCAATAGCGCCGATCAAAACGCGGCAGAGGCGGCGGTCCGTTGCGATCGCCGCCTCTGGCTGTCATAAATGCGCGGGCGTCAAATTTCAATCGTTTGGAGCTCGCCGACGCGCACCGTACCGCCGATATAGGCCGCGGTCACCGCACCCGCGCGGCGCGTCACCGTCGCCTCGATCAAACCGGCAGGCTGCTCGTAGGTACGGACGAACTCGCCGTCCCTGATCCCCTCGCTCTGCGCGACCGCCGCAGCGACCGTGCCGCTGCCGCAGCTACCCTCCCAGAACAGCGTACGCGCCGCGGGAACTTTTACCAGCGGCGTGATTTTGCCGCCGTTCAGGAAGATGACGCCATACGCGTCCAGATCGGGGAATTGCGCGAAGATCGACTCCGCGCGCTCCAAATACGCTTCGCTCGGCTCGGCGTCCTCCGTCACGAGATGCGCGATCCCGCCGAGGTGTACCAGCGTCCCGCGTATCCCGTTCGCGTCGATTTGCCGTACAAGCTGGGGCAAAGGCATCTCCGCCCGCGCCGTCCCTTCGTCCAGATCGGCGTCGACGCCGACGACGCGGTCGCAGCCGCTCGCTTCGACGCGCATGCGGACCGCGCCGCTCCTGCCCGATTGCCTCGCGAGAAGCGCGCCGAACGCGCGCGTCGCGTTACCGCAAAATTCTCCGCCCGCCATTTCGAGGCGGCCGTCCGCGCCCTCTTGCGGAGGGCAGACGAACCCCACCTGCTCAATACCGGCGTCCAGCCGCTTCATGAGCTGCTCCGCCAACGCGGGCCGCCCGGCGGCGTCGACGGGGTCGAGCACAAACAGCGTGATGTTGCCCGAAGGGTCCGCGCGAATAACTCTGTATCGCATACGCCTGTCTCTGCTTACTCAAACGCGGGGCAGTATTTCTTCACGATCTCCAGCAGCTCGCCGGAGCGGATCATTTCCTCGCAGGCGCGGATATCCGGCCAGATCTCGCGGTCGATCTCATAGAACGCGACCTTCTCGCGGACGTGGTCATGGATCGCCTGATGCAGCGGTGTAATGCCCTGACCGTGCGTATTCACGCGGCGGCGGATATCAATCGCCTGACAGGCGACCATCAGCTCGTCGGCGAGGACGTCCTGCGTGTTCTTGATGATCATGCGGGCCTTGCGTGCCGCCGTCGTGCCCATAGAGACGACATCCTCCTGATTCGCGGAGGACGGAATGGAGTCCACGGACGCGGGATGCGCGTAGACCTTGTTCTCGCTGACCATCGACGCCGCGGCATACTGCACGATCATAAAGCCGGAGTTGACGCCCGCCTCAGTCGTCAGGAACGGCGTCAGGCCGTTCGAGAGCTGCGCGTTGACCATGCGCTCGGTACGCCGCTCGGACGCGTCCGCCAGCTCCGCGGCGGCGATGCCGAGGAAGTCGAACGGCAGCGCCATCGGCTCGCCGTGGAAGTTGCCGCTGGAGATGACCGCCTCGTCTTCGAGGAACATCAGCGGGTTGTCCGTCACGGCGTTGAGCTCGATCTCGACCTTTTCGCGCACGAAGTCGAGCGCGTCGCGGCAGGCGCCGTGCAGCTGCGGCACGCAGCGGAGCGCGTAAGCGTCCTGCACGCGGTCGCCCTGGCACTTGTCGATGATCTCCGAACCCGCGAGCAGCTCGCGCATATTGGCGGCGACGAGCATCTGGCCCTTCTGTCCGCGAACCGCGTGGACGCGCGGGTCGAACGCGGAACGCTGGGCAGTCAGGCCCTCGAAGCTGAGCGACGCGATCACGTCGCCGAGCTGCGCCGCGCAAATGGTGTCATACAGCGCCAGAGCGCCGACCGAGGTCATCGCGCAGGTGCCGTTCGTCATGCCGAGGCCCTCTTTGCTCACAAGCGTGTCGAGCGTCTTGATGCCCGCCTTGGCCATCGCCTCGGCGCCGCTCATACGCTCGCCCTGGTACCACGCCTCGCCCCTGCCAAGCATCGGCAGCGTCATATGCGCCAGCGGCGCGAGGTCGCCGGAGGAGCCCAGCGAGCCCTTCTCCGGGACGATCGGGGTCACGCCCTTGTTGAGCATCTCGACCATCATCTGGACGAGCAGCGGACGCACGCCGGACACGCCGCCGCACAGCGCGTTCGCGCGCAGCAGCAGCATACCGCGGGAGATCTCCGGCGCGTAGGGATCGCCGGCGGCCGTGCAGTGGCTGAGGATCAGGTTCGTGGAAAGCTGATTGGACATCTCCTTGGGGACGGCGACCTTCTGGAACTCGCCGAAGCCCGTGGTGATGCCGTAGGCGACGCGGCCCTCCGCCGCAATCTTGTCCGCCAGCGCGCGGGACTTCTTCATCGCCTCCAGCGCGCTGTCCGCCAGCTCGACCGTCGCCCCGTAGCGCGCGACCGCGACAAAGCCCTCCAGCGTCAGGCTGTGGCCGTCCATAACGACATGTTTGATCGCGGAAGGATCCATAATCATAGTTCTCTACCTCACTTTTCTAATCCATGCCGCAGGGTGCAAAAATGCGCCGCAACGGCAATCGACCGTTGTGACGTGTGAGATACGGATATGGGACGCGGTTCATATCCCCGCTTGCCCAGAGCGGACGCCGCGTCCTATCGCCGAGGGTTGGAAACAAGCCCTCGACCTGCTTCTATTATAGCAAGCATTTGTATGCTGTCAACATATTTTTTCGGAAAATTTGACAATTATTTGTAAATTATATCAATATCGTGGTAATGTGCCAGCACGGTAAAGCGCGCGGCAAAAAGAGACGCGCCCTGCTCGGACGCTTCTCGGTGTTACGGCTTTTTCCTCGCGGCTTTGCCACTTTTCACGCGCGCCGCCTTGTCGCGCGTTTCCTTGCCGTCAAAGATTCTGATTTCGGGGTTCTGTTTCTTCGCGAGTTTTAAAATCTCCCTGGCGTCGTCGTTTTGGTAGTAGTTGCGCTTCGTGCGGTCGCCCTTGGTGAAATACAGGATCGTCCGGCCGCTGCCGGCGGGGTCCGGCTCATGCGTCACGGCATAGATGTCCTTCCAATCCCAACGCTCGTAGTTCGTGGTGACCTGCATCTGGTGAAAGATTTCCAGCCCGCGCTGCGTTACCGCGACGTCCTTTTGCATCAGCAGGGCAAGCGCGTAAAGGACGGCGAACAGATAGGCGATCTTCCAGCGCGTCAGCGCGCCGCCTGCCAGCAGCGCGGCTACGACGATCCACCCGCCGTACTGGATGCGGTTGCTCCGCTTCAAGGTGTCTACGGCGAGATATTTGGGGCCGGGCACTGACTCCCAGGGAAGCACGGTTCGACGCATAGCAGTGATCTCCTTCGGGTTTAAGAATAATACTGAACTCATATAAAAATTCCATTGATGGTATCTTTTTGTATGAGTTCGCATGAGACGTCACGTCAGCAACTGTATGCCGCCGGCGGCATCTATCGGATAAAAAGCGTATGCGCTTTATCCGATAGTAGTATAAGGCGAGGGGTGAGCCCCTCGCCTTATGTAGCACATTCTGCCGGAAAAATCAAGCCTGGGGCTTGGGAGCCTTGCCGGCGGCGCGCAGGGCTTCGAGCTGCTTGCAGGCATACTCGTGCGCCTCTTCGGGGCACGCGGCCGGCGCCTTCATCATGGTCTTGCCGAACAGATTGGTGTACGCGCCGTCCGCCCAGAAGATGTTGCGGCCGAGGAACGCGGTGATCGCCGCATAGATCGGGTTGAGCAGATTGACGAACGCAAACGGGAAATAGACGAACGGGTGAATGCCCAGAACGCCCATCTGATACGCGCCGCAGCCCGTCCACGGGAACATAACGGCCCACAGGGTGCCCGCGTCCTCAAGAGTACGGGACAGCATATTGCGCGCGAGGCCCATTTCGTCGTACTTGTCCATATACAGCGGGGCCGGAACGCTGACGCCGAGGAACTGGTCGCCCATAGCGGCGTCGCAGAAGATGGAGGTGACCATCGTCGCGAGCACGAGCTGGCCAACGGTCTTGATCCTATGCTTCAGCCCGCCGAACAGAGCTTCGACGCAGCCCGCGCGCTCCAGAGCGCCGCCGTAGGCGACGGCGAGGATAACGAGGTTGATCGTCCACATGGTGTTGTCCATGCCGCCCTTGGCAAGCAGCTGGTTGACCAGATCGGCCACCTCCTCGGTGATCGCGCCGCCGGCTTCGACCTCCAGCCAGGGGCCATAGTGCAGGATATCGAAAATATCGCTCAGGCCATAGCCCATATCGCGCTGGAAAATCAGGGCGAAGACAACGCCGGTCGCAACGGAAATCATGATGCCGATAAGGCCCGGCACCTTCAGGACGCAGACCGCAATGATAACGAGGATCGGGATCAGCAGCGCGACATTGATATTGCAGACCTCCTGCATCGCCGCCTGAATGCCCTTGGCGAGCTCGGGGTCGTAGTTCGCCGTGTTGACGTTCAGACCGAGGATCGTGTAAAGAACGATCGCCAGCAGGAAGGTCGGGCCCGTGGTGGAAACCATCGCGTTGACGTGGTCGAACAGGCCGGTGTTGGAAACGCCCGCGGCGAGGTTGGTGGTGTCGGACAGCGGGGAGAACTTATCGCCGACATACGCGCCGGAGATAATCATACCGGCGGTCATGGCAGGATTGATGCCAAGGCCGGCGCCAACGCCGAGCATCGCAATACCGATGGTCGCGGTAGCGGTCCACGAGGAGCCGCAGGCAAGGCCGACAACGGCGCAGAGAACGCAGCCGATCGGGAGAAACAGCTTCGGGGTCAGCAGGTTCAGACCGTAGTAGATCAGCGCGGGAATGGTGCCGGACATCATAAAAGACGAAA
>JAFTGG010000194.1 GCA_017458025.1 Oscillospiraceae bacterium
GTCCGGCTACGCGCGGGCGGAGCAGGTCGAGGGTGTCGGGCAGTTCGCCGTGCGCGGCGGTATTCTGGACGTCTGGTCGCCGCTCGCGCAGCCGGTGCGCATCGAGTTTTTCGACGACGAGATCGACGTCATGGGCGAGTTCGACGTGACCACCCAGCGGCGCACGAGGAACATCAAAAAGCTGTCTATCCTCCCCGCGGCGGAGGTCCTGCCCGACGCCGCCGAGGGCGGGCGCGAGGGCCTGTGCGCCCGCATCGAGCACGCGGCGAAGCGGCTCGCGAAAAAGGGCGCGGACAACGATCAAAAACGCGCCGCCGACGTAGCGGCGGACACGCTCCGCGCCGATCTGGAGCGCTTCCGGCAGCGTTTGCCCGTCGGCGGCATGGACCGCTACCTTCTCGCGTGTTACCCGACGAGCGTGACCGCGCTGGACTATCTCGCGCCGGACGCGCTGGTGTTTATCAGCGACGGCGCGCGGGTCGCGGAGCGGGCGAAGGGCTTTCTCTGGGAGCAGGAGCAGGACACGCTGCCGCTCATCGAGACCGGCGAGCTCGCGGGCGCGTTCGCGGAGGTGTCTCTTTCGCAGGATGCGCTGTGCGAGAAGCTCCGCGCGTTCCCGACGGTGCAATTGAACGCGCTGCCCACCTCGCGCGACCTGCTCGCGCCGAAAACGCTGCTGAGCATGAACGTCAAGCAACTGCCGAGCTACGGCGGCAGCCTGGAGACCGCGGCGGCGGACATGCAGCACTATATCGCCGCGGGCAGCGGCGTGCTGGTGCTCTGCGGCAACGAGGCCCGCGGGAAGAACTTCCTGCGCCTGCTCGACGAACGCGGCGTCAAGGCGCGGCCCGATTTCAAGAATACGGCGCTGCCCGTGCCCGGCGAGGTCGTCGTCGGCCTCGGCACGCTGTCCGCGGGCAGCGAGATCCCGCAGTTGAAGCTCGCCGTTTTGACCGAGGGGCAGTTGACCGCGCCGGTGGCGGGCAAGAAGACCGCCGCGCGGCAGAAAAAGGACGATACCAACCGCCGGAAGCTGCAATCCTACACCGACCTGTCGCCCGGCGACCTCGTCGTCCACGTCCACCACGGCATCGGCCGCTTCGTGGGCATCGAGCGCATGCGGGTCGACGGCGTGGACAAGGACTACGTCAAGATCGCCTACGCCGGCAGCGACAGCCTTTACGTCCCCGCGACGCAGCTCGACCTCGTGTCGAAGTACATCGGCGGAGGCGGCGAGGACGAGGACGGCGCGCAGCGCGTGCGCCTGAGCAAGCTCGGCGGCACGGATTGGACACGCGCCAAGACCAAGGCGAAGGCGGCGGCGAAGGATCTCGCCAAGGGGCTCATCGCGCTCTACGCCGAGCGGCAGCGCCGCCCGGGGTTCGCGTTCTCGCCGGATTCGCCCTGGCAGCGCGAGTTTGAGGACGCGTTCGACTACGTCGAGACCGAGGACCAGCTGCGCGCGGTGGAGGAGATCAAGGGCGACATGGAGCGCAAGACGCCGATGGACCGCCTGCTCTGCGGCGACGTGGGCTACGGCAAGACCGAGGTCGCGCTCCGCGCCGCGATGAAGTGTATCCTCGACGGCAAGCAGGCGGCGATCCTCGTGCCGACCACCGTGCTCGCGCAGCAGCACTATTCCACGGCGATCGCGCGCTTCCGCTCGTTCCCCGTGCGCATCGAGGCGCTTTCGCGCTTTAAGACGGCGGGAGAGAAGAAAAGGATTTTGCGGGACGCCGCCGAGGGCCGCGTCGACCTGCTTATCGGCACGCACTCGCTGCTGCAGAAGAACATGCGCTTCAAGGACCTCGGCCTGCTCATCATCGACGAGGAGCAGCGCTTCGGCGTGACGCACAAGGAGCGCCTGCGCGAGCTTTCGCGGCAGGTGGACACGCTGACGCTGACCGCGACGCCGATCCCGCGCACGCTGAACATGGCGCTGTCGGGGCTTCGCGATATGTCCACCATCGAGACGCCGCCCGAGGGACGGCAGCCGGTGCAGACCTATGTGCTGGAGCACGATTGGGGCGTCATCGGCGACGCGATCCGGCGCGAGCTGGCGCGCGGCGGACAGGTGTACTACCTGCACAACCGCGTGGAGACCATCGACCGCTGCGCCGCGCGGCTGCGGGCGATCCTCGGCGAGGACGCCGGCATCGCCGTCGCGCACGGCAAGCTGGACGAGCGCGGGCTTTCCGCCGTGATGCGGGACATGGAGTCCGGCGCGGTGCAGGTGCTCGTGTGCACGACCATTATCGAAACGGGAATTGACATCCCGAACGTCAACACGCTCATCATCGAGGACGCCGACCGGCTCGGTCTGGCGCAATTGCACCAGATACGCGGGCGCATCGGGCGCAGCGCGCGGCGCGCCTACGCCTATATGACCTACCGGCCGGGCAAGATTTTGAACGAGATCGCCGCGAAGCGGCTCACCGCGATCCGCGAGTACGCCGAGTTCGGCTCGGGCTTCCGCATCGCGATGCGCGATCTGGAGATCCGCGGCGCGGGCAATCTGCTGGGGCCGGAGCAGTCGGGCTATATGATGTCCGTCGGCTACGATATGTATTTGCAGTTGCTCGAAGAGGCGGTTCTGGAGGAAAAGGGCGGGAAGAAGCCTCAGCGCGGCGACTGCACCGCCGACCTCGCCGTGTCGGCGAACCTGCCGGAGACCTATATCCCCTCGCCGGAGCAGCGCATGGACGTCTACCGCCGCATCGCGGCGCTGCGGACGCAGGACGAGTCGCGCGACCTGCTCGACGAGCTGCTCGACCGCTACGGGGACCCGCCGAAGCCGGTGCTGGCGCTGATGGACGTGGCGCTGCTGCGGACCGCCGCCGCGGAGGTCGGCGTGCGCGACGTGACCCAGCGCGGCGGGACCGTGACGTTCACGTTCGGCGAAAGCTTCCCCGTCGAGGCGGTGATGCGTCTGTGCGCGTCGCCGAAAAACCGGCGGCGGCTGTCGCTTTCCGCCGCCGGCACGGAGCCGAAGCTCGCGCTTAAATTGGCCTCCGGCGAGGATGTGCTTGACAGCGCGCTCAATTTGGTGAATGATTTACACGTCAACGAGCTTGACGGAACATGAAAGAGGGAAATCAACTATGTGGAAAGACCGCATATTGGCCGCGGTGATGGCCGTGGTCGTGACCGCCGCGGGAACCGCCGCCGTCGCGCGTTTCTCACCCGACAAGCCCCAATTTACGCCCGGGCAGATCGAGGAGGGCATCACCTACGAGGTCACGGGCGTGCCGTCTGACGAGATCGTCGCCCTGGTGGACGGCAACGGCGCCGAGGCGGAGCTGTTCACCTATTGGCTCGGCGATACCTGCTCGAACCTGCAGAGCTACTATTCCATCAACGTCGCCGAAAATTGGGATACGGCGGTGAGCGACGGCTCGACGCTTCGGGAGTTTATCCGGGAGGACGTGTTTTCGGCGATCAAGCAGCAGCTCGTGATGGAGAACCTCGCCGGCAAGTACGGCGTGACGCTGTCCCAAGAGGTCGAGAACGGCCTGGCGGAGGCGAGGGAGAACAACATCGAGCTGCTCGGCGAGGACGGTTATCGCGCGGCGATCTACCAGCTCGGGCTCAGCGAGGCGGGCTATGACCGCGTCGTGCGCATGTACGCCTTGAACCGCGCGCTCTACGACGCGTACAACACGCCCGGCAGCGAGCTGTACGCCTCGGACGACGTGCTCCACACCTGGGCGGTGGGCGTCGGTTACATCACCGCCGACCACATCTTGATCCCGACCGTCGACCTTGCGACCCGCGGGAGGCTTTCCGACGAGGAGATCGCGGCGAACCGCGCGCTTGCCGAGGACCTTCTCGCGCGGCTGCGCGCGAGCGACGATCCCGCCGCGCTGTTCAAGGAGCTTGCCGACGCGTACAGCCAGGACACGGGCCGCGCGCTGAATCCCGACGGCTATACGTTTACCCACGGCACGATGGTCGCGTCATTCGACGACGCCGCCCGCGCGTTGGGCGAGGGCGAGATCAGCGGCATCGTCGAGTCGGAGTACGGCTACCACATCATTCTGCGCAAGCCCCTCGACGTCGCCGCCGCGGCGGACGCCGTGCGCGACGAGTATTTCAACGTCCTGATCGGCGCCGAAGTCGAAAACGCCGAGATGGAGCTCAGCCCCGCCGCCGAGCGCTTCGACGTCGCCGCGCTCTACGACGCGCTGACGGCCGCGCAGAGCGTGGAGAACGAGGGTTGATTTTTCCGGAGCCTTTGTGTATAATGATATTTATGATAAGAGCGCACGCTCAAGTTAAAACTTTAACAATGTGAAGGAGAAACGCCCATGAAAGACCTGTATGTAGTCAATTGCTGCCGTACCGCCGTCGGCTCCTATGGCGGAAGCCTGAAGAATACCCCCGCCGCCGAGCTCGGCGCGATCGTCGTCAAGGAAGCGCTCAAGCGCGCAAACGTCGCTCCGGAGAACGTCGATGAGCTGATGTTTGGCTGCATCCTGACCGCCGGCCTCGGCCAGAACGTCGCCCGTCAGGTCGGCATCGGCGCCGGCCTTCCGTACAGCGTTCCCGCTTACACCGTCGGCATGGTCTGCGGCTCGGGCATGAAGTCCGTCATCGAGGCGGCGCGCAGCATTCTCGCCGGCGACGCGGACATCGTCGTCGCGGGCGGCACCGAGAATATGAGCGCGGCTCCCTACACCCTCCCCGACGAGCGCTGGGGCGCCCGCATGGGCGACAAGAAGGTCGTCGACGAGATGATCAAGGACGGCCTGTGGGACGCGTTCAACAACTACCACATGGGCACCACCGCCGAGAACATCAACGACGTGTGGGGCATCACCCGTCAGGAGCAGGACGAGTTCGCGTTCTCCTCCCAGACCAAGGCGAAGGCCGCCATCGAGTCGGGCCGCTTCAACGACGAGATCGTCCCCGTTCCCGTCAAGGTCAAGAAGGAGACCGTCGAGTTCAAGGTCGACGAGTTCCCGCGCCTTTCCCCGCTCGACAAGCTCGCCGCCCTGCGCGGCGCGTTCCCCGTCGGCCCCGAGTCCCCGAATCCGCAGGTCACGCACACCTTTGAGCCCACCGGCATCAAGGAAGCCGCCGACAAGGGCCAGCAGCGCGTCACCGCCGGCAACGCGTCCGGCATCAACGACGGCGCGGCCGCGATCGTGCTCGCCAGCGGCGAGGCGGTCGAGAAGTACGGCCTCAAGCCTATGGCGAAGCTGATCGGCTGGGGCCAGGGCGGCGTGGACCCGAAGATCATGGGCGTCGGCCCGGTCGTCGCGACGCGTCAGGCCATGAAGAAGGCCGGCTGCGAGGTCAAGGATATGGACCTCATCGAGGCCAACGAGGCGTTCGCGGCGCAGAGCATCGCGGTCGCGCGCGAGCTCGGCTTCGACATGGAGAAGGTCAACGTCAACGGCGGCGCGATCTCCATCGGCCACCCCGTCGGCGCGTCCGGCGCGCGCATCATCGTCACGCTGCTGCATGAGATGCAGAAGCGCCCCGAGGCGAAGAAGGGCCTCGCCACGCTGTGAATCGGCGGCGTCCAGGGCGTTGCCACCGTGTTTGAGAAGTGCTGAAATACCTCAAAAGGGAGCGGCTTTGCCGCTCCCTTTTGAATAAGTTTCGCTCCGCTTCCCGCACGCCGACGGCGCACGGGCGTTCCGCGCAAAGAGAAAAAACTGACGCGCATGTCATCAGTTTTTTCGATGGAAAACGCACAGACCGAGAACCTTGCCCGATATGGGCGAGGTTCTTTTCATAGCTCCATATCCGTGATGCGGTCGAAATTCGCGGCGGTCACGCGACGGTAA
>JAFTGG010000195.1 GCA_017458025.1 Oscillospiraceae bacterium
GCCCCGCGCGCGGCACGCGTCACGTCCGCCTACGCACGCGGGTGATTGGCCCGCGCAGTCATCGCCGCGGAACCCGCCGAAAGGAGAGAGCGGGCCGTGAGCGTCGCGGCGGCTTGGCCTCCGTTGCACGGCTGCCGGCCTATGACCGTTCCGGCATCGGGACGCGGGAGGTGATAGCGAGCGCGCCCCTGCCGTGGCGTGCCGTGCGCGCGACGTTCGCGCGGTGGGGTGTGGGTTGTCGATGATGTGGCTAGACGCTCAGGAATTGGTTGATGGCCGCGATCACGTCGGCAAGCTCGTTCAGCTCCGAGTACTTCCGGCGGAACATGTCGGCCTCAAGCTTCGCCGCGTCCATGATGCGTTCGTGGTCGTAAGCCCCGCTCTGCGCGTCTTCGAGCTGCCTGCGCAAGCTCTCGTTGTCGTCTGTGTAGAGGCGGTTGCTGCCCTCAAGCTCGCGGACGCGGCGCTTCATCTCGTCGTAGTCGTCGGGCTTCACCTCGCGTACGACCTCGCGCTCAACCACCTGCTGCGTGTTTGCGAGCTGGTACAGCTCGTCGTTCTGCTTCTCAAGCGCGGCGATTTCAGCTTGCAGCTCCTGCACGTCGCGCTGGTACTGCACGTTATCCTCGCGGGCGTCGTCGCGCTCGCGCTCGGCCTGTTCCTTTGCGGCCCTGATGCGCTGGTACGCCCGGTTGGTCGAGAGCTTGCCTTCGTCCCAGTCGGCGAAGTCGGCGGGGTCCAGTAGGTCCGCGTTGTCGGCGACGAATTGCTCTTGGCGGAGTTGGGTGGCGGATGTACCGAGTTGCTCAGCCACCTTGTCACGGGTCTTTCCCGAAGGTGTGGCAGAATTGCCACCCCTTCCGCCTTCGCTCATCCGCTCCTTGGCCTTTGCACCCTCAATGAGCGCAAGGCGCCGTGCGTACTCAAGCCGCTCGGTCTTGGTGAACTCCTTGCGGCACTCGTTTTCGGAAATCTCCATCATGAGCGCTTGTTCGGCATCGTCCACGCCTACCGTGTTGACGGGTACGGCCTGTAGCCGAGCATCTTGCACGCCCTGAGCCGGCGCTCGCCTGCTATCAGCAGGTAGGTTCCGTCGCCGTTGCCGCTCGGTGTGACCACGAGGGCGTTGAGCAGCGTGTTCTCCTCGATGTCATAGGCCAGCTCCTCGATGTCGCCGAAGTCCTTGCGGATGCGGTCGCCGACGATGATTTTGTCAATGTCGATAAGCATGTCAGCTCCTTACTCGTAGCCGAGGACTATCTCCGGGAAGCTCTCTGGATGCGCGCCACCCTGCCTGTACCGCAGGCAGGAAATGTCGTCGCCGCGCATGTAGGCGTTCCAGGTTTTGACTATCAATGCGGCAATCATCACCTGGGGGAATCGCCCCTGCCTGTTCTCTGCGTTATCATTGAGGCGGTTCTGAAGAATCCGGACTGACGTGCATGTCTGCCTTCGATTGAGAAGCTGTTCCACAAAATCGTTGAAGTCGTCGTCCGACTTCCTGAACACGTCGAACAGGGCCCCGACCGTCGAGGTGCTCACTCCCTTGTAGGCGTTTGAGACGCTGACGCAGGGTTGTACGAGCGGCTTAATGCGCGTCTCGTAATTGTCACGGATGAACTCTCGCTGAGTCTTTATGGTGTAGTCGCTGCCGTTTGGCTTGCGAAAGGCCGCGGTAAGGCCGACTGTATCGGCACGAAGTAGCGCTGACCCGATAGACCCGACCTTGGTGTATGACTTGTAGCCGTCGAGCTTGAGGTAGTCTTCGAGCTTGCGTTTGACTCCGCTGTCCATCGTTATTTGCGCCGCCCTCTCAATGCCACGTACGACGATGGTGTCTATCGGTTCCTTCGCCTTGACGCATGCCATGAGACGGTTCTGCCCGTCGATGAGGTTGTCAGCCATGTCGAAGACGATCGTCGCGCCATTGAGCAACCACTCGCCGTTAGCGATTGCGTCGACTAGCGGCTCGCGCTTTGGGTCACGGTTGCCGATGTTGGTCTCGAGCATCTTCTCAGCGACCTCGGGCGTGATGCGCTCGATGGTGATTCGGACGTTCGGGTAGAGATGTTCAATGCGCTTTCCATAGATTGGCGGGAACGAGATTGGTACAATGTTGTCGGTCATTTTGTCGCTTCCTTCCATGACCGTCGGTGCCCTCGCTGGTGGTGCAGCGGGGGCGCCTTTTTGTTGGGTAAGTTTTCGTTACGAATACTCTCGCGGCATAACTATCCCATCGCTAGAAGGTGGTCAGATGAGACGCGGTACAGCCTCGCCATCGCCTTCACCTTATCGGCATCGGGGTTGGTGTCTCCGCGTTCCCAGTTGAACAGCGTCGTAATCGAGACGCCCAGCTCCGCAGCCGCGCGCTCTGCCTTGATGCCAGCCTGCTCGCGGGCCTTGCGATAGTTCTGCTCGTGCATATTTCCTCCTAACTCGTAGTCCACGCGCACGGTCGTACGCTCGGTGGTTAGGTACCCAAGACGGCGCGGGGATTGCCCCGCGCCGGATGATCTTTTTTTTGACGCTCCAGTCTGTCGGCGTCGCGGCCTGCGCGCCCCACCATCGGGGCGACCACCACTCTGACGCTCACCCGCAACGCGTTCTGGCGGGTGTCGTTGCCTTCGGATTCTTTTTCTCTCCATTGCCAAGGTTCCGAGCCGCACGCGGGGTCACCTAGAACCAATTCAGTCCGATACGGCGATTTCTCGTCGTGGTGGAGGTCGCGCCGAGTCTGTCACGGCCCCCATCACGACGGACGCGGTTTGGCCCCCGCGTCATGGGCCGTCCTCCGTCGCGAGTGAGCCGACTTGCCCCGCGCCGCGTCACGCCCGCCATCGTCGGCGGCAGGCTTGATACATCGCTTGAACCTCATGCGCTCACCCCTTTCGGCTGCATTTCTGTCTTGCACATCTAATAGTATTCACATTGAATACTTTTGCAAGTCTTTTTTGGTAATAATCTCGTTAACGGCAAAAATGTTTTCGATGGGAGCGACCATGAGCATCGGAAGGCGCATCACCGCCATGCGAGGGTACCGAGTAATGACCCAAGAGGAGCTTGGCGAGCTGGTGGGTGTCGCAAAGCAGACGGTATCCAACTGGGAGAACGACCGCCGCGTGCCGCGCGCCAACGAGCTGAAAGCCCTCTGCCGTGCCCTTGAGTGCTCGTCGGACTACCTGCTCGAACTGGTGGACGAGCCAGCTGACCACGTGAGGTGGTGACCATGCCCCGCAGAAAGAAGCGCGCGGCTTGGGGTTCGCTCACCCAAGTCGACAGCACGACATGGCGGCTGCGCTACTGGTCCAGCGGCCCGGACGGCTACAGGCGCCGCTCCAAGACCTTCCGCGACTGCAACCGCCTGCAGGCCGAGCAGAGGCGCGCCGAGCTGATGCTGGCGCACTCCGAGGACGCGCCCTGCCCGACCGTGGGCGAGGTGTGGCGCACGTACGTCCTGCCGGACCTCGACCGCCGGGTGGACGGCGGCGACCTCTCCGAGGCGTCCGCGAAGCAGTACCGCTACGGCTGGGGCAGGCACGTGGAGCCGGTCTGGGGCGACGTCCAGTGCGACGCGGTGCGGCCGCTCGCCGTCCAGCAGTGGCTCTACGGCATGACGATCGGGGCGGCCCGTCAGGCGCTGCCGCTGCTGCGCACGGCGCTCGACTACGCGGTGCGCTACGAGCTGGTGGACCACAACGTGTGCCGGGAGCGCTACGTGATGCCGTCGAGGTCCACCGCATCGGAGCGCGA
>JAFTGG010000024.1 GCA_017458025.1 Oscillospiraceae bacterium
CGTTGCCGAGCCCGACGACGAGCGCGGTTTTCGCGCCCGCGCCGGAAAGAAGCGCACGCAGCTCCGCGCCGACCGCCGTCGCCGCGCGCTCCAGCGCGTCCTCCGCGTGCGCCCAATAGGGGCGCAGATCGAGCGTGACGTACGTCCCCATCGGCTTGCCCAGCGCTTTTGCCGCGGACGCCTCCATGACCTCGACCACCGTCACGCCGTAGCCGAACGCCTCATGCTCCCGCGTCGTCACGCCGGCGAGCTTGTCCGCCTTGCCTCGCCACAATTCATGCGCCTCCAGCGCCAGATCGGTGCGCCGCTGCATCATGTTTTTCGACCTTCTTCCACTAAATGTAGTGCGTCAGGCTTAGTATCGCCGCCAAGTCTTGTTTCATGCAAAAAAAGCGGGGAAATCCAGAAAAAAATGCTTGCAATTCCGCCCGAACTTTGCTAAAATACCAATCTGCACGGTGGAAAGCCATCGTAGAACGGATTCGGAGGAGGTGTTTGGTTTGCCGAATATCAAGTCTGCCAAGAAGCGTGTCCTGCTGTCTCAGGCCCGCAACGCCCGCAACAAGGCGGAGCGCAGCGCGCTCAAGACCACGCTGAAGAAGTTTGACGCTGCTGTCGCGGAGGGCAATCGCACCGAGGCCGAGGGCGCTTACAAGGTCGCGGTCAAGACCGTGGATAAGGCTGTCGCGAAGGGCATTCTGCACAAGAACAACGCCGCGCACAAGAAGAGCGCGCTGACGCTGAAGCTCAACGGCATGAACTAATTGGCAAGTTGAAAGGGACGTCGTTGAGGCGTCCCTTTTTCATTAAGCGTAAGGAGTAATATAGATATGGAACACAGCAAGAAGAATTTCGATTCCATCGTCAACCTCTGCAAAAACCGCGGCTTCATCTTCCCCGGCAGCGAGATCTACGGCGGCCTCGCCAACAGCTGGGACTACGGCCCGCTGGGCGTCGAGTTCAAGAACAACGTCAAGAAGGCGTGGCTCAAGAAATTCGTGCAGGAGAGCCCGTACAACGTCGGCCTCGACGCGGCGATCATCATGAACCCGCAGACCTGGGTCACCACCGGCCACGTCGCCAGCTTCTCCGACCCGCTGCTCGACTGCAAGGCGTGCAAGGCGCGCCACCGCGCCGACAA
The DNA here is from genome assembly GCA_017458025.1 of Oscillospiraceae bacterium. GTDB lineage: Bacteria > Bacillota > Clostridia > Oscillospirales > Oscillospiraceae > Hominicoprocola. The sequence goes on from JAFTGG010000024.1 coordinate 1,142, forward strand.
GCTCATCGGCGAGGAGTTCCCCGACGTAAACACCGACGCCATGACCTTCGACGAGATGGACGCGTTCATCGCGGAGCACGAGAACGTCCTCTGCCCCGTCTGCGGCAAGCACGACTTCACGCCGATCCGCAAGTTCAACCTGATGTTCAAGACCGCCATCGGCGTGACCGAGGACTCGTCCAGCACCGTGTACCTGCGTCCCGAGACCGCGCAGGGCATCTTCGTCAACTTCGCGAACATCGCCCGCACGACGCGCAAGAAGCTCCCGTTCGGCGTCTGCAAGGTCGGCAAGGCGTTCCGCAATGAGATCACGCCGGGCAACTTCACCTTCCGCACCCGCGAGTTCGAGCAGATGGAGTGCGAGTTCTTCTGCAAGCCGGGCACCGACCTAGAGTGGTTCGCCTACTGGAAAGACTACTGCACCAATTGGCTCACGAGCCTCGGCATCGACAAGGAGCATCTGCGCCTGCGCGACCATGAGCCGGCGGAGCTGGCATTCTACTCCCGCGCCACCACCGACATCGAGTACGCGTTCCCGTTCACCGATTGGGGCGAGCTGTGGGGCATCGCCGACCGCACGGACTACGACCTCGGCCGCCATCAGGAGGCGTCGGGCAAGGACCTCACCTACTTCGACCCCGAGACGAACGAGCACTATGTGCCCTACGTCATCGAACCGTCGCTGGGCTGCGACCGCGTGGCGCTGGCGTTCCTTTGCGACGCGTACGACGAGGAGGTCGTCGGGCAGGACAAGAACGGCAAGGACGACGTCCGCACCGTGCTGCACCTGCACCCCTACCTCGCGCCGTTCAAGGCGGCGATCCTGCCGCTGAGCAAGAAGGAAGTGCTCGCCAAGCCCGCGATGGAGCTGTATCAGGAGTTGTCTAAGGATTTCATGGTCGACTACGACGAGACGGGCAGCATCGGCAAGCGCTACCGCCGCGCCGACGAGATCGGCACGCCGTACTGCATCACGTTCGACTTCGAGACCGTCGGCGACGAGAACACGCCCGCCGACCACTGCGTGACGATCCGCGAGCGCGACACGATGCAGCAGGTGCGTATCCCCATCAGCGAGGTCAAGCAGTATCTCGCCGAGCGCGTGAGCTTCTGATCCTCGCGAAACCACAGTGAAAAAAGCAGCCGTAAGGCTGCTTTTTTTATTGCCGCAGGCCGCTCGTCTCCCGCCAATATTCCGCGCGGCGGTATTGCAGATAAGACGCGAGAAACTCTTCCGGCAGCGCGGATTTCTCGACGAGCTGGCCGTCAATAAGGAACAGGCCCAGCTCGTGCACGAGCGGAGACCTCGCGCGCATATCGCGCGCGAGCTGCAGGAACGCGGGGCCGTCCCAGCCGCAGAGATCGAACAGCTTCGGCATCAGGAAGCACGGCGAGAAGTCGCCGCCGTCGCCGGTGAAGCCGTTTCCGAGCGCCGCTTTTGCGGCGCTGTTCGCCCAGATGAGATACGGCGTCGAGTAGTAATTGTAAAACCCGTCGAGCGTCTCCAGATCGAGGTCAACCCCGATTTCGTGGTAAACCGACTCGTTGTTGCCAAGCCACGGCTTGTGGTCGCCGTACGCGACGAGCACGACCGGATCGTCCAGCAGCTCCAGCTCGCCCACGAAGCGCGTCAGCTCCGTGATCGTGTCCGCGACGCCGTCGAGATAATTGTTGAGAATGTTGCAGCTCCGCTCCGACCAGCCGGTCGCCCGCTGCGAGATCGTCTCGGTCTTGTATTCCTTGCGGTCGTCGGCGTAGGGGCCGTGGTTCTGGTATGAGACGGAGAACGAGAACAACGGCGGCTGCTCAGCCGTCCGCGCGTCGAGGTCGGAGAGGAGCCGGTCGAACAGCACGGCGTCGGAGCGTTTGGGCGCCTGCTCGGGGTCGACGAGCGCGCCGAAGCCGTTTTCGGTGAACACGCTTTCGTCAAAGCCGAGATAGCCGTTGACGTTCCGGCGGTTGTAGAACCAGCCGTAGCCCGGGTGGCGGTACGCGGCGTCGTAGCCCTGAGACTTAAAATAGCGCACATACGAATCCACGTCGCCACGGAAGTCGCTGTGATGCGAGTAGCCGGTGAGGAACGCCCATTCGCTGTCGACCGTGCCGCCGGCGAAGATGTTGGTGAGCAGATCGCCGGAGACGCTTTGCGCCTCCAGCTCATGCAGCGGCTCGTAGAGCGCCGCGACGCCGCTCTGCTCCGCGAGCATCGGAAAGTCGCTCAGGTCCGCGAACGCTTCGAGCATGACGCCGACGACGTGGACCCGCTTTTCCGGGGAAATATCCGCGCCGTCATACGATGCGAGCAGCGCTTCCGCCTCGCGGGCGCCGTAGCCCTCCGGCGGCGTCGGGAACGCCTTGGAGATGCTGCGGACGAACGGGTACCAGAACCCGCGGGAGACGAACACCTCCACGTCCGACCACTTGTTTTCGATGGCGTCGTTGTTGACGGTGGCGTAATAGATGTCGTTGTCCATGTACACCTGCGCGTACAGCAGCGGCAGCAGCGCGAGGCACACGAGCGTCCCGCCGAGACGCAGCCGCTTGCCGCGGAAGCCGTTCGGCATGAGGAAGATGGCGTAGAGCAGCATCAGCCCCGCGCAGCCTGCCGCGACGAGCACGACGCGCGAGAGGTCGAGGCGGTAGTGCCCCAGAATCCCGCCCGCGGTGCGGACGAGGCGCAGATCGGCGGCGAGCAGCGGGTCGCCGCGTAGCTGTATTTTATAGTAATTGACGAGCGCGAGCCCGATGGTCGGCACGGCGGAGATGAGATACGCCGCCCACGCGCGGCGCGTGAGGAAGTAGCCGAGCGCCATGAACGCGATCGCGGGCAGCACGTTCAGCAGAACGATGGGCGGGTGGTCAAAATACGATGCCCAGACCGCAGGGTGATACAGCGGCGCGTAGGAGCACGCCGCGAGCCGCAGCGCCAGATACCCGTTCGCGGCGGCAAAGCCCACGAGGAAAAGCGCCAGATAGAGCTGGTGCAGTTTCCGTTCGAGCGGGCTCGCGTCCGCTCCGCCCCGTATGATGCTTTGAACGCGTCCGGTCATTTTTTCTTCAGCTTGCGGATATCGTCGCCGAAAAACGGCAGAATACGATACTCGCCCTCGAGCCGCGACAAAATCGCCGCGCCGTAGCGCTGCCCCAGCTCCTCGGGACTGAGATTGGTCGAAATGACGGTCTTGCGGTTCGTCATCAGGCGCGAGTTGACGATCTGGTACAGCGCGCTCTGCACGAAGCTCGTCGTCATCTCGGTGCCGAGGTCGTCGATGATGAGCAGGTCGCACCTCATGTAGCGCGACACGTCGTCCTCCGCCGCGTCGCCGTCCTCGCCGCGGTCGAACTTCTGCGCCTCGAAGCGCGCGAAAATATGCGCCGCCGTATCGTAGACGACCGAGTGTCCCGCGTCGCTGACGACGCGCGCGATGCTCGCGGAGAGGAACGTCTTGCCGAGGCCGGGGTCGCCGGAGAGCAGCAGGTTGCCGCTTTTGGGCGAGAACTCATAGGCGTAGTCGCGGCAGGCGTCGTAGTTTTTCTCCATGCGCTGATACGGCGACATATCCTGCTCGAAGTCGGGGATCTTGGAATAGTAGTCGAAGCGGAACGTCTCAAAGCTCTGCCCCGCGAGGTCGAGCAGACGGGAGAGCTCCGCGTTCTGCTCGCGGACATAGTAGGCGCGCAGGCACGAGCACATCTCGCTTCCCTGCCAGCCCGTGTCGCCGCACTTGGGGCAGTTGGGCTGCGGCTCCAGGCAGTCGGCGGGATAACCCAGCCCGACGAGCCGCTCGCCGCGCTCGCGCTGTAGGTTGAGATTTTCTTCCTTCAGCGCCTCGATGGCGCTTCTGGGGTCGGCGCCGCGGCGAAAGCCCGAGGCGATGATCTTCGCCATCGTGTGCGACAGCTCGCGGTCGATCTCCTCAAGGCGCGGCTCTTTGCGGTAACATTCGCGCTGGCGCGCGCGGAACTGCTCGGCGCGCCGCTGCTTGTCCTCGTCGTAGCGCGCCGCCGCGCGGCGCAAGATTCTGCCGTCGTATGCCATACTCGAACCTTCCTTTTAAAACAAGGCCTAATCATAGTCCTTCATCCACGCGTTGCGCCCGCCGCCCTTCTTCGCGGCGGCGTTCTGCTTGCGCGGCGCGGCGTTTTCCGCGTTCACCTCGTCGGGCGTGTGCAGGCCCTTTTCGTGCCACTTTTTCAGAATACCGTTGAGATACGGCCACTTGAGCTCGTGGCACTTGAGCATCGTTTTGTCGTACGCGATAGCGACGGTCTCCGGCGGGAAGCCCATCTCCGCCCACGAGCCGAGATACTTTTCCTCGCTCGGCGCGGCGCCGCGGTTTCCGAGCCGCAGCGCGGCCATGTACTCCGGAAAGCGGCCGCGCTTCTCGCGTTCGCCGCGCAGATATTCGTCCGCGGTGACGGCGGAAAACAGCTCCCGCTCCGCCCAGCGGTAGCCCTCCTTCTCGATCTCCCGCATCGTCGGCAGCCGGCCCGCGCCGAATTGCTCCGCCTTGCGCTCGATGCAGTGGTTGACGAGCAGCATCACGACGTCCGCGGGCAGCCCGAGGTAGTCGTACAGCCCCAGCAGCTTCCGCACCGACGGATCGCTGAGCCGGCCGAGCTTGCGCTCGACCTCCGTGAGCACCGCGGCGAACGACGCGTCGCTTTCCAGCTTGTTCATCACGTCCTCGCGGCTGTATTCGGGCATCGCGGTCTCCGGCGGCGCGGGCGCGGCGGAAGCGGCGGGCGTTTGGCGCGCCGGGGCGCTGATGAGCCCCATCGCATAGAGCGCGCGCTCCGCGTCGGCGAACTGCGCCTCGCTCCACCCCAGCTCCGCGCGGAGCTTGTCGGGATCGGACGAGCCGCGGCGGGCAAGGCACAGGTACAGCAGCGCCGCGTCGCCGTTGCGTCCCTCGACGAGGCGGCGCACGATCCCCGCGCCGAGGGTGATGTTTTCTTCCTGCGTCAGGTGCAGCACATAGTTGCTCACAGGATGGCCTTCTTTCGGGGAATATTGCCGGCGCCGCGCGGCGGCGCCGGCTCAGCCGTGCTTTGCGGCTGCCGGTAAGCGGCGGCAAAACGGCGATATAAAAAATCATACAGGATACAATTCTGCATTATTTTACAATATTTTTGGCCTTTCGTAAACAGAAATTTTTTGCTTTGCAAGGGCGCGCGATTGTGCTATAGTATACAATGAATCAATAGGTGGATTAGGCCCTTTTATCAAATACGAAAGGAACGGATACAATTATGGAAAATCGTGTCACCGTCAGCATCTGCGGCGAAGAGTATACGCTTGTCGCCGAGGAAGCGCCGTCCTATATGCAGAAGGTCGGCGGCTATGTCGACGCCAAGCTGAACGAGCTGCTTGTGTCCGCGAAGGTCGGACGCACCGACGCGGCGGTCCTGACCGCCGTCAACATCGCCGACGAGCTTTTTAAGGAGCGCGAGGCGGCGGAGACGCTGCGCGCCCAGTTGAAGGAGTACATCGACGAGGCGACCAAGGCGCGCAACGAGGCAAGCGAGCTCAAGCGCGAGCTGTTTAAGCTGCAAAGCAGGAAGTAACCGTGCATGACCGAATTGTTGGCCCCCGCCGGATCGAAGGAAGCGCTCGTCGCCGCCGTGCAGAACGGCGCGGACGCGGTGTATCTGGGCGTTGACGAGTTCAACGCCCGCCGCGGCGCGCGCAATTTTTCTCCGGAGGAGCTCCACGCCGCCGCGGCGTACTGCCATCTGCGCGGCGTTCGCGTCTACCTGACGCTCAATACGCTGGTCAACGACCGCGAGCTCCATGCCCTTTCCTCCGCCGCGCGCGTCGCGAACGAGGCGGGCGTCGACGCGATCCTGGTACAGGATTGGGGCGTGCTGGACACGCTGCGCCGCGTCGTGCCGGATATGCCGCTGCACGCGAGCACGCAGATGACCGTCCACACGCTCTCCGGCGTACGGGAGGCGGCGCGACTCGGCGTCGCGCGCGCCGTGCTCGCGCGGGAGCTCTCCCGCGACGAGATCCGCGAGCTCTGCGAAAAAAGCCCCATCGAGCTGGAGGTGTTTGTCCACGGCGCGCTGTGCATGTGCTATTCGGGACAGTGCGCGATGAGCGCCGTCATCGGACAGCGCAGCGGCAACCGCGGGCTTTGCGCCCAGCCCTGCCGCCTGCCCTACAACGGCGCGCACCCGCTGAGCCTGCGCGACAACGATCTCGCCGCTTATGTGCCGGAGCTTCAGGACATGGGCGTCGCCTGCCTCAAGCTGGAGGGGCGCATGAAGCGTCCGGAGTACGTCGCCGCGGTGACGGGCATCTACGCGCGCCTTTTGCGCGAGCACCGCGCCGCCACCGGCGAGGAGCAGGCGCAGCTTGCCGCCGCGTTCTCGCGCGACGGGTTCACGGACGGCTATTATCGGAATGAGAAGAACGCGGATATGTTCGGCGTCCGTCCCGCGAACGCGCGCTGGCCGGAGGAATGGTTCGCGCGGCTGCGCGCGGACTATGACCGCGGCGACCTGCGCAAGGTGCCCGTGCGCTTCGCGGCGAAGCTCGCGCTGGGCGAGCCGGCGCAGCTGCTCGCGGGCGACGCTGTCGGGCTTACCGTCTCCGTCGCCGGTCCGGAGCCGGAGCCGGCGCGTACGCGCAGCGTTACCGC
>JAFTGG010000196.1 GCA_017458025.1 Oscillospiraceae bacterium
ATCTCTCTGATGGCGCCGCCCATGACGCCCGCCACGCAGACGGGCTTGTGCTCGTCGCAGATGCAGAGCATGTTCGTGGTGAGCGCGTGGTCCTTGCCGTCGAGGGTCTGGATGCTCTCGCCCTCCTTGGCGGTGCGAACGATGATGTGCCCGCCGTCGACGCAGCTAAAGTCGAACGCGTGCATCGGCTGGCCGTATTCCAGCATGACGTAGTTTGTGATGTCGACGATGTTGTTGATGGGGCGCATGCCCGCGGCGCGGATGCGCTCGCGCATCCACAGCGGCGAGGGCTTGATCTTGACGTTCTTCACGAGCCGCGCGGTGTAGCGCGGGCAGAGCGTGGGATCGTCGATGTCGATCCTCGCGTGCTCGTTGATGTCGCCGCCGGCGGTCTTGACCTCCGGCTCGTGGGACTGCCACGGCGTGTCGAAGGTAGCGCTCGCCTCGCGGACGAGGCCGATGACGCTCAGGCAGTCGGGGCGGTTGGGCGTGATCTCGAACTCGACGATGGTGTCGTCGTAGCCGATGGCCTTCGTGATCTCGTCGCCGGGCTGCAAATTCTTCGCCGCGAGATCGGGGTCGTTGTTCAGCAGAAACAGCCCCTCCTCGGGATTGTGCGGCCAGTCGTGCTCGGTCATGCCCAGCTCCTGATACGAGCAGCACATGCCGTTGGACTCCACGCCGCGCAGCTTGCCCGCCTCGATGGTCTTGCCGCCGGGCAGCTCCGCGCCCGGGAGCGCGACGGGGACGAGGTCGCCGACCTTCTGGTTCTGCGCGCCGGTGACGATCTGGACGGGCGCGCCCTGTCCGACGTCGATCTGGCACACCCACATGTGGTCGCTGTTCTCGTGGCGCGCCATCTCCAAAATCCTGCCCACGACGACGTTTTTGATTTCCGTACCCTCGCGGGTGATGGTCTCGACCTTGGAGCCGGAGAGCGTCATCGCGTCGTTAAATTCCTTATCGCTGACGTGGCTCAAATCAATAAACTCGTTCAGCCATCTTCTGCTTAAATCCATTGTTTACGCCCTCCTTTCCTTAGAATTGTTCGAGGAACCGCACGTCGTTCTCGAAGATGAGACGCAGGTCGCTGATCTTGTACTGTCCCAGCGCGAGGCGTTCGAGGCCGAAGCCGAACGCCCAGCCGGAATACACGCTCGAATCAATGCCGCAGCCCTCAAGCACCTTCGGGTGGATCATGCCCGCGCCGAGGACCTCGATCCAGCCCTCGCCCTTGCAGGTCGGGCAGCCCGCGCCGCGGCATTTGTAGCATTGGATATCCATCTCGCAGCTCGGCTCGGTGAACGGGAAGTGGTGCGGGCGGAAGCGCGTGACCGTGTCCTCGCCGTAGAGGGACTTGACCACCGCGTTGAGCGTGCCCTTGAGGTCCGCCATCGTGATGCCCTTGTCGATCGCCATGCCCTCGATCTGGTGGAACATCGGCGAGTGCGTCGCGTCCACCTCGTCCTTGCGGTAGACGCGGCCCGGCGCGATCATGCGGATCGGCAGCGGGCGCGACTCCATCGCGTGAATCTGCATCGGGGAGGTCTGCGTACGCAGCAGAATGGAGCTGTCCGAAGTGAAGTAGAACGTGTCCGTCCACTCGCGCGCGGGGTGGCCCTCCTCGACGTTGAGCTTGGTGAAGTTGTATTCGGCCAGCTCGACCTCGCGGTCCTCGATGACCTCAAAGCCCATGCCGATGAAGATATCCTTGATCTCGTCGAGCACCTGATACATCGGGTGCTGCTTGCCGAGCTTCTGCGCCGTGCCGGGGATGGTCACATCCACGGTCTCGGACAGCAGGCGCGCCGCCATAGCGCGGGCCGCCAGCTCGCCCGCGCGGGTCTCGATGGCGGCCTCCAGCTTTGCGCGGACCTCGTTCGCCAACTGCCCGATGACGGGGCGCTCCTCGGCGGAGAGCCTGCCCATCTGCTTTAAGACGGCGGTCAGCTCGCCCTTCTTGCCGAGGTATTGGACGCGCAGCGCCTCCAGCTCCTCCGCCTTTTCCGCGTTTTCCATCGCCGCGACAGCCGCCGCGCGAATGGCCTCCAACTGTTGCTTCATATATGTTTCTCCTTTAAGAGTTCATAATCGCCTAAATCATACTTATATCATAATAAGAACGCGGTTGCAAGCTGTATTTTATACTGAACTGTAGGATTTGCAATGATGTGTAACACATCATTGCAAATCCTACAAATTCGATAATCGTATCAGCCGACAAAACCTTGACTTTTTCCGCTTATCTTGTATAATTATTGCGCTTGCCGCGCGGAGCGCGATTTGAAACGTTTGAAGGGAGTTTCCTGAAATGGCGACTTATACGATGCATGTGGCGGGCCTGACCCGCGAGCTTCCCATCTGCAAGGTCAACGACGAGTTGTACATCGGCGCGTTTATCATGTTCGGCGACGCGGAGCTGACCGTGGAGTGCGCGCGCGAGCTTTTAAAGCTCGCGGAGGACATCGAGTACGACTACCTGTTTACGGCGGAGGCGAAAAGCATTCCGCTGATCCATGAAATGGCGCGCCAGAGCGGCGCAAAGAAGTATTTTATCGCCCGCAAGGGGCCCAAGGTCTATATGCCCGACCCGATTTCCGTGGACGACCAGTCCATTACGACGCTCTCGCTCCAAAAGCTCTACCTCGGCAGCGACGACGCGGCGCTGATGAAGGGCAAGAAGGTGCTCATCGTGGACGACGTGATCTCCACCGGCGGCTCGCTCAAGGCGATGAGCGCGCTGATCGAAAAAGCGGGCGGCATCGTCGCGGGCAGCATGGCGGTCCTCGCCGAGGGCGGCGCGGCGGAGCGTCACGACATCCGCTTCTTGCAGCCGCTGCCGGTGTTCAACGCGGATGGCACGGTAAAGTGAGAATAAGCCGGTATCCTTGCAGTCGGGATACCGGCTTCTATTTTTACAGCGACGCAAGACAAGGACGCCATTTCCGCGCGGGATGGCGTCTTTGTTTTGCCCTATTGCCGTTTTCACCAAAATTCCCGTTCAAAATTTGGCTCGACACGGCACCGGTTTTGCGATATCCTATTAAAAATACCCAAACGCAAAATTTATGAGGAGGTATCGTGATGGCGAAGGAGAGTTATGCGGGCAAGATCAACCGGAAGCTCAACAAAAAGCTGCGCGTGGTCGAGGTAGCCGCGGGGCGTGAACCCGCCGACCTCGTGCTCAGGAACGCGACCTATGTGAACGTCTACTGCAACGAGCTGAGCCACGGCGACATCGCGGTGGCGAACGGCCTCATCGCCGGCATGGGCGAGGAATACCACGGCAAGGAGGAGGTCGACGCCGGCGGCAAGCTCGTGCTGCCGGGCTTTGTCGACGCGCATATCCACCTCGAAAGCTCGCTCGTCTCGCCGACCGAGTTCGCCAAGGCGGTGCTGCCGCACGGCACGACCACCGTCATCACCGATCCGCACGAGATCACGAACGTCATGGGCACCGACGGCATCGAGTACATTTTGCAGGCGACCGAGGGGCTGCCCGTCGACGTGCGCGTCATGCTGCCGAGCTGCGTCCCCGCGACGCCGCTCGACGAGTCCGGCGCGTCGCTCGACTACCGCGCCATCGACTCGTTCTACGACCACGGCCGCGTGTCCGGCCTCGCCGAGATGATGAACTTCGTCGGCGTCGTGGCGGGCGACCAGCAGGTCATCGAGAAGATCGTCGCCGCGCAGGCGCACCACAAGAAGATCGACGGCCACGCGCCCGACCTCGGCGGCAACGCGCTCAACGCCTACATCGCCGCGGGCGTGTACTCCGACCACGAGTGCTCGAATGTGCGGGACGCGCTCAACAAGCTGGAGCGCGGGCAGTACATCATGATCCGCGAGGGAACCGCCGCCCGCAACCTCGACGCGCTGCTGCCGCTGCTGACGCCGCAGTATTACACCTACTGCATGTTCTGCACCGACGACAAGCACCCAAACGACCTGCTGAACCTCGGCCACATCGACTACATCGTGAAAAAGGCGATCAAGGCGGGCGTCGACCCGATCATCGCGGTCAAGTGCGCCTCGCACCACGCCGCGCGCTACTTCCTGCTCAACAACCGCGGCGCCATCGCGCCGGGCTTCCTCGCCGACTTCGTCGTCATCGACAACTTCGACGACTTCAATATTCTGGAGGTCTATAAGAAGGGCAGGCGCATGTTTGACGGCGAGACGCTCGCCGACATCAAGCCGCCGGAGATCGAGCCGTACCTCGTCAAGCACGCGCACGAGACGTTCCACGTCGCGCGCCTGACGGCGGAGGACTTTGCCGAGACGCGCGCGCGCGGCGTGCTGGGCATGGTGCCGGGCGAGATCGTCACGACCGACGCGGGCTACGCGACCGAGATCGACGTTGCGAACGACGTGCTCAAGATCGCGGTCATCGAGCGGCATAAGAACACGCACCACATCGGCATCGGCTACATCAAGGGCTACGGCCTCAAGAGCGGCGCGGTGGCGACCTCGATCTCGCACGACAGCCACAACATCATCGTCGTCGGCACGAACGAGGCGGACATCGCCGCGGCGGCGAACCGCGTCGTCGAATTGAACGGCGGCATCGTCGTCTGGGACGGCGGCGAGGCGAAGGGCGAGCTGCAATTGGAGATCGCGGGCATCATGAGCGAGGAGCCGCTGACCGTCGTCAACGACAAGCTGGAGGCGGCGAAGGAGGCGGCGTTCGCGCTCGGCGTTTCCCGCGGCGTCGACCCGTTTATGACGCTCTCGTTTATGGCGCTGCCGGTGATCCCGACGCTGCGCCTCACGACGCGCGGCGTGTTCGACGTGGCGAACCAGAAGTATGTGTAATGTGATTTGATACTAGGCCTTGTTTGAAAAAGGCCCGCCGTTTGGGTATGTCGGCATTTTTTAAGCAAGGCCTAGTTGCATATTAGTATGATATACTGAGTATTAGCAAAAGCGGGCGCGTCCGCTTTTCATGAAGACCGGTATAAAGGGCAAAAAAATAAGAGGCTCGGAGAGCCTCTTGTTTTTTTGCCCTATCTCACCCGATGGTCGCCGCGCTTCGCGCTGCGGAAGCCGATCTCGGTGCCGTTCGCGATGCGCGCGAGATTGACGCGGTGCTTGCCGATGATGACCGCCGACGCAACGCAGAGCAGCGCCATCAGGACGAAGTGCCCCGCCGCCGCGTAGTAGGCGGGGACCGCCACGACCGTCGTCATCGTACACACGACAATGTAGTCGGTGATGAGCAGAAGCACCGCCAGCACGACCAACAGCGCGAGCGCGAATTTCCAATTGAGCGCCAGCGTCATGCCGAGGTACGCCGCGAAGCCCTTGCCGCCGCGGAAGTGCGTGTAGAACGGGTACATGTGCCCGATGACGCAGGCGACGCCCGCCACCACGCCAGGGTGCGCGACGCCGGGGAACAGCACGCCCGCGAGCCAGACCGCGAGCACCGCTTTGCCGATGTCGTGCGCGCCGACGAGCACGCCCGCTTTCCAGCCCATGAGAATGAGCGCGTTCGACGCGCCGGGGTTGCCTGTGCCGCCGTCGTGGGCGAGGTCGACGCCTTTGAGCTTGGCGAGGTACATCGCCATGTTCGACGTGCCGATCAGATAGCCGACGAGGGCGACGAGCGGATAGACGGAAAATTGATTGATCCATTCGAGCGACATGCCGAGCCTCCTATTTCTTCAACCGAAATTCGCTTCTCTCCCGATGGCGGATATGCGTCTCCGTGCCGCGGCGGATACCGGCGAAATTCTCCCTGTGCCGGCAGAGCATGACGAACGACAGCGTGCACAGCAGCAATCCGGTGGCGATGCCGAGCCGCACCGCGCTGTAGATGGGAAAGAGCGCCATAGTCGAGATGTTCCCGAACACGAGATAGTCCGTCATGAGCATGATGAGCGCGATGGGAATGAGAAAATACGCGATAAAATGCCAATCGAGCGCGAGGATCATGCCGATGTAGGACGCGAAGCCCTTGCCGCCGCGAAAGCGCCGGTAAAACGGGAACATATGCCCCAGCACGCAGCCCGCGCCGCCGATGACGCCGGCGAGCTCGGCGCCGCGGAACAGGCGCTTGCACAGCCGCACCGCGATGATCGCCTTGCTGATGTCGAAAAACGCCACCAGCAGACCGAGCGGCACGCCCATGAGCAGCGCCGTGTTCGACGCGCCCGGGTTGCCGGTGCCGTCTTCGGTCACGTCGACGCCTTTGATGCGCGAGAGGATCAGCGAGGGATTGGGCGTCCCGATCAGGTAACCCAGAAGCGCGGCGGCGAGATAACCGTTCATATCCTTAACCTCCGAAGCGTTCTTTGTCTTTTTGAATCTGCTTCGCGTAGCGGTCCTCCTCCGAGAACACGCAGCCGCAGTATTTCTGCATGTAGAGCCCCAGCTCCCGCGCCTTGGCCTGCCCCGCGCGGAAGCCAGGGCGGAAGTCGCGGTACAGAAAGTCGACGCCGTACTTCCGCGCCATCTCCTCGCCGACCTGCCGCAGCAGCTCGTGGTTCTGGTACGGCGAGATGAGCAGCGACGAGGTAAACGCCCTGAACCCGTTGTCGGCGGCGTACTTCGCCGCCGTGCCGAGGCGGATCGTGTAGCAGTGGGCGCAGCGGCGGTCGATGTCGCCCGCCACGGCGCGGACGAAGTCCCGCAGGCCGTAGTCGTCGAGCACGCGCACCTCCATATCCGCCGTCTCGCCGTAGCCGACGAGCGTATCGCGACGCGCCTTGTACTCCTGATAGGGGTGGATGTTGGGGTTGAACCACAGCGACGTCGGCTCGACGCCCTCGGCGCGCAGCGTGTCGACGCAGTACACCGAGCACGGCGCGCAGCACGAATGCAGCAGTACGCTCTCCATGACAGTCCCCCTCAAACTTATAAATATAAGAAAAGTATAACATGTAGACGCGTTATTGACAATGAAAAATATTTTGTAAATTTTGTAAAATATACTTGACAAAATGTCGAGGCGGTGTTATGCTCCGAAGCATCGAAGCAAACGGAGGTGCACAGATATGTATAAGGTATTGGGCTTCCTCGTCGGCGCGGTGTGTGCGACGCTCGTGGCGCTGCTTGCAAGACACCTGATGATTCGCAAAAACGGCAAGCCGGAGTACGACGAGCGGCAGAGGCTGGTGCGCGGCAAGGCCTTCGAGTACGGCTTTTACGCGCTGCTGCTCTACAACGCGATCTACGCTATGGCCTGCGCCGCCGCGGAGCGCGAGCTGATGGAGCCGATGCTCAGCGGCGTTTTCGGCGTCTACGTCGGGCTGCTCGTTCTGGGACTTTATACGATCCGGAAGGGCGCGTTTTTCCCAGTCGGCGCGCCGCAGGGGGCGAAGGTCGGGCTCCTGTTCGCGATGGGCGTTCTCTGCGCGGTCATGTCGGCGCGCTACGCGCAAAGCGGGGCGCTCGTTGCGGACGGTATGCTGACGCTCGAATGCCTCCAGCCGATCGCCGCCCTCACGTTCTTCGCGCTCGGCGTGGCGATCCTGCTCCGCCGGCGGCGCGACAGGCGGGAGGAAGCCGAATGAAGAACCTCCGGCTAAAGGCCGCGCGCGCGGCGAAAGACCTCAGCCAGCAGCAGCTGGCTGAGGCCGTCGGCGTTTCGCGCCAGACCATCAACGCCATCGAAAAGGGCGACTACAACCCGACGATCCGTCTCTGCCTCGCGATCTGCAAGGCGCTGGACAAGACGCTGGACGAGCTGTTTTGGGAATAACTGCCTACGGAGGCGCGAAAGCGCCTCTTTTTTTGCGCTCTTTTTCCGTTGACGAAATCGGGGAAACGACGTATAATACCTTGATTTATTGTGGAGAGGTATCGCCATGTGGATCGCGGACGGATGGAAGGATTATGAGCTGCTGGACTGCGGCGGGGGCGAAAAGCTCGAACGCTGGGGACGGCAGATATTGGTGCGTCCCGACCCGCAGGCAATCTGGGAGTCCAAGCGCGAAAACCCCGGCTGGAAGAGGGCGCAGGGACGCTACTTCCGCTCGTCCGAGGGCGGCGGCCATTGGGAAAAGGACAGGCTCCCCGAGCAGTGGCAGGTCAAGTACCGCGATCTGACGTTCAACGTCAAGCCCATGAATTTCAAGCATACGGGCTTGTTCCCCGAGCAGGCGGTCAATTGGGACTTCGCCCGCGAGAAGCTCCAAAACGCGGGACGCCCCATTAAAGTCTTAAACCTCTTTGCCTACACCGGCGGCGCGACGGCCGCCTGCGCCGCCGCGGGCGCGCAGGTCTGCCACGTCGACGCGGCGAAGGGTATGGTCGCATGGGCGCGCGAGAACGCGAAAGCGAGCGGCCTTGAGGCCGCGCCGGTGCGCTGGATCGTCGACGACTGCGCCAAGTTCGTCGAGCGGGAAATCAGACGCGGCAAGACCTACGACGCCATCATTCTCGACCCGCCGAGCTACGGGCGCGGCCCGAGCGGCGAGGTCTGGAAGCTGGAGGACAACCTGTTCCCCTTCCTCAAGCTCTGCGCGCAGGTGCTCTCCGACAGGCCGCTGTTCGTGATTTTAAACAGCTATACCACCGGCCTCGCGCCCTCGGTGTTGGGCTATATGCTCCACCTGCTGCTCGCCGAGAAATACGGCGGCAAGGTGACGTGGGACGAGCTGGGGCTGCCGGTGACGGATACGGGATTATGTCTACCGTGTGGCGCGACCGGACGCTGGTTCAGCGAGTAAAAAGGGATAATGTTATGTCAACTATCATACAAACCGACAATCTAACCTACACCTACTCCGGCGACGAGGAGACGGCGGCGACGGTCGCGTTGGACGGCGTGACGCTGGAGATCGAGCGCGGCAGCTTTGTGGTCGTGCTGGGGCACAACGGCAGCGGCAAATCGACGCTTGCCAAGACGTTCAACGCGGTGCTGCTGCCCAGCGGCGGCACGGTCTACGTCGACGGCATGGACACCGGGGATGAGGCGCTGCTGCTCGAAATCCGCCGCCGCGTGGGCATGGTGTTTCAGAACCCCGACAACCAGATCGTCGCCAACGTGGTCGAGGAGGACGTGGCGTTCGCGCCGGAGAACCTCGGCGTGCCGACGGAGGAAATACGGCGGCGCGTGGACGACGCGCTGGAGGCGGTGGGCATGACGGACTTCACGCTCCACGCGCCGCACCTGCTCTCGGGCGGGCAGAAGCAGCGCATCGCCATCGCGGGCGTGCTGGCGATGCTGCCGGAGTGCATCGTGCTGGACGAGGCGACGGCGATGCTCGACCCCATCGGCCGGCGCGAGGTGCTGAACGTGATCGAGGGGCTGCACCGCGAAAAGGACGTGACGGTGGTGCTGATTACGCACCACATGAACGAGGCGGAGCAGGCCGACCGCGTGATCGTGATGAACGACGGGCGTCTCGCGATGGACGGCACGCCGCGCGAGGTGTTCTCCCGCGCGGAGGAGCTGGCGGACATGGGACTTGCGACGCCCGATACCATCGCGCTGCTGCGGGAGCTCAAGGCGGCGGGCGTCGACATCCCGACGGACGCGGTCACGGTCGACGACTGCATCGATGCGGTCATGAATGTGTTCGCCGGTTGCGCCGGCAAGGCTGCGCAGGAGGTTCCGCCTGCGGGCGGAGTGACTTTTTTGCTGCCAAAAAAGACACCAAAAAACCACTTAAACCTGTGGTTTAAGAATCCCTTTTACTGCTCCGGTAGATTGTGACGTGTCTTTCCGGCGCGCCTTAATCGAGGCAAAGAAGCTCAAGCGGAAGCCCAAAGCAGCGGCAAGCGGAAATCGAGAAACGGCGTATCGGCAAGAAGCGCCGGAAACAGCACCACATCATACCGATACGCAACAAGCGTTTTTCTCTTTTCAAGAAAAAGAGAAAAGGCGGTGTCAGGTTCGCCCCGTAAGCTCTACGGAAGTTTGAAACCATTTCTCTTTTGGTGCGCCAAAAGAGAAACGGTTTCAAGTTGAGAGGATATAGTTTTGGAAGAGATCATCAAGGTTGAAAACTTAACCCATACCTACGGGATCGGCACGCCGTTTGAGCGCAGCGCGGTGGAGGGCATGAGCCTTTCCGTCTACCGCGGCGAGCTGCTGGGCCTCATCGGCCACACCGGCAGCGGCAAGTCGACGCTGATCCAGCACCTCAACGGGCTGCTCAAGCCCACCGGGGGGC
>JAFTGG010000197.1 GCA_017458025.1 Oscillospiraceae bacterium
CCGGCCGCTTCCGGCGGCACCGACGCGGCCCCCGCGGCGGCCTCCGCCATCACGCTGTGGACCTATCCCATCGGCGGCTGGGGCAATGAGGATACCGTCAAGGCGCTCACCGACGCCTTCACCGCGGAGACCGGCATCGCGGTCACGGTCGAGTATCTGACCTACACCGACGGCGACGACAAGGTCAACACCGCGCTGACCGCCGGCCAGGGCCCCGACCTCATCATGGAGGGCCCCGAGCGTCTCGTCTCCAACTGGGGCGCGAACGGCTACATGGTCAACATCGCCGACCTGTTTGATTCCGCCGACAAGAGCGAGCTCAACGCCGCGGCGCTGGACGCCTGCTTTGCCGACGCGAACACCGCGTACGAGTATCCTCTGGTCATGACCGCGCACTGCATGGGCATCAACCTCCAGGCGTTCCAGGAGGCCGGCGCGGATCAGTACATCAACACCGAGACCCACACCTGGACCACCGAGCAGTTCATCAACGCCGTCAAGGCGCTGGAGAGCCACTTCGGCGGCACCGTCGGCACCGTGTTCTGCGGCGGCCAGGGCGGCGACCAGGGCACCCGCGCCATCGTGAACAACCTCTACGGCGGCACCTTCACCAACGCCGAGCACACCAAGTACACCTGGGACGACGCGAAGAACATCCAGGCGCTCAAGACGCTCTATGACCTCGACGGCATCGAGTTCGACCCGGCCATCGTCGCCAGCGACGAGATCGCCATGTTCTACAACGAAACGCTGAAGTTCGCGTTCTGCTGGAACATCGCGCAGCAGCTCAACCCGAACTCCGCCGACACCGGCGCCGAGAAGACCATCAACGGCAACGACATCGTCTTCATGGCCTTCCCGTCCGAGGACGGCAGCGCCGAGCTGCAGGGCGGTATCTGGGGCTTCGGCATCTTCGATAACGGCGATCAGGCCCGTATCGACGCCGCGAAGCAGTTCATCCAGTTCATGTGCGACAGCGACCACACGGTCGACGCGGTCCGCGCGGCGAACTTCTTCCCCGCCCGCAGCACCGTCGACGCGTGGAGCGACAACCCGATCATGGGCGAGTACAACAAGCTGATGCCGATGCTGGGCGACTACTATCAGGTCACCACCGGCTGGGCGCAGGCGCGTACCTCCTGGTGGAATATGCTCCAGAAGGTCGGCGCGAGCGACGGCAGCGAGGCCGCCATCAAGGCCGCCGTCGACCAATACTGCGCGGAGGCGAACGCCGGCACCTGAGCCGGACGGGCAGCGCCTGTTCCTGAAAACCAAATCGGGAATCCCCCGCCCCATGCGGGGCGGGGGATTCCTCTATCCATTCCTGAGAGGGGGCGTTTTTTGCTTTGGCAAAGCAACCCACCATGAGCCGTGAGCTTGCACGGAGAGAAAACATCGCGGGATATCTCTTTATGCTGCCCAGCCTCATCTTTTTCATCGGGTTCGTCGTGATCCCGATGGTGCTGTGCGTTTACACCAGCTTTCTGGACTCCAACATGAACCAGAACACGCCCGACGTGTTCATCGGCTTCGCCAACTACGTTGAGCTGTGGAAGGATCCCGTGTTCATCAAGGCGCTGAAAAACACCTTTATCATCGTGTTTGTCAGCGTGCCGGTCGTGTGCGTCTTTTCGCTGTGGGTGGCGTCCGCCATCTACCGCATGAAGGACTCGATCATGAGCTTCTTCCGCATCATCTTCTACCTCCCCGTCGTCACCGGCTCCGTCGCCGTCACGGTCGTGTGGAAGTGGATCTACAACAACTACTACGGCGTGCTCAACTATGTCTTAAAGGGCGTCGGCGTCATCGACAAGAACATCAATTGGCTCGGCGACACGCGCTTCGCGCTCTGGGGCATCATCATCATCCTGCTGACGACCTCCGTCGGCCAGCCCATCGTGCTGTACGTCTCGGCGCTCGGCAACGTGGACGCGACGCTGGTCGAGGCGGCGGAGGTGGACGGCGCGAACGACCTGCAGACCTTCTGGAAGGTCCGCTGGCCGCTCATCATGCCGACCACGCTCTATATCCTCGTCATCACGACGATCAACAGCTTCCAATGCTTCGCGCTGATCCAGCTACTGACCTCCGGCGGTCCGAACTACGCGACCGAGACCGTCATGTATTACATCTACTATACCGCTTTCAAGCTGTACCGCTTCGGCTACGGCAACGCGATGGGCGTCATCCTCGCCATCTTTATCGGACTGCTCTCCGCGCTGCAGTTCCGTCTGGCGAAAGAAAAGTAAGGGGGTGCGGATATGAATACAGGCGTCAAGCGCACCAGCGCTTACAAGGTCATCTCGATCATTCTGCTCATTATCTTCGCGATCCTCTTCGCGTTCCCGCTGTACTGGATCATCACGGGCGCGCTCAAGACTCCGGCGGCGATCAACGCGACCACGCCGGAGTGGTGGCCCAGCGAGTTTACGCTGCGCAACTTCCAGGTGCTGTTCACCAAGCGCACCGCGCCGCTCTATGAGTTGCCCATCCCGTTCACGCACTTGAAGGTCCTCGGCCCGACGGCACCCGCCGCCATCCGCTGGCTGCTCAACACCGTGTTCATGGCGGTCATGGCGATGGTGCTCACCTGCGTCACCGCGGCGATGGCGGGCTACGCGCTGGCGAAAAAGCGCTTCCGCGGCCGCTATCTCATCTTTTCGCTGATCGTCGCGGCGATGGCGCTGCCCAAGCAGGTCATTCTGATCCCGCTGATTCGCGAGATCTCGGCGTTGGGGCTGTACGACAATATCTGGGCGGTCATCTTCCCCACCGTCGGCTGGCCGTTCGGCGTGTTCCTGATGAAGCAGTTCTCCGAGGGTATCCCCGGCGAAATGCTGGAGGCCGCGCGCATCGACGGCGCGAGCGAGCTGCGCACGTTTACGAGCGTGGTCGTGCCGATCATCAAGCCGGGCATCGGCGCGCTCGCGATCTTCACGTTCATCAACTCGTGGAACGACTACTTTATGCAGCTCATTATGCTCACGAGCAACACCAACCTGACCATCTCGCTCGGTATCGCGACGATGCAGGCGGAGAACTCCACGGACTACGGCCTTATCATGGCGGGCGCGACGCTCGCCGCCGTGCCGATCATCATCGTGTTCCTGCTGTTCCAGAAATACTTCACGCAGGGCATCACGATGGGCGCCGTCAAGGGGTAAGCGCATGATCCTTGCAAAAAATCGGGAGGCCGCGGCATACCGCGGCCTCCATCCCCGCCTCGACAGGGCGCTGGAGTGCCTGAACGACGCGTTCCTCGCGACCGTCGGCACGGAGACGACGCGCCTTGACGGCGACGCGCTCTACGTCACGCGCTTCGACTACGACACGCTGCCGCTCGACGAGACGTTTTTCGAGGCGCACAAGCGCTATCTCGATATCCACGTCATGCTCAAAGGCTCCGAGCGCGTCGACCTCGCGCATCCGGACGGCCTGACGCTCTTTGAGCAAAGCGGCGACTTCTACGGCTACCGCGGCGCGGCGGAGCAAAGCCTGCTTCTGCGCCCCGGCAAGTTCCTCGTCGTATTCCCCGGCGACGCGCACCGCATTAAGATCGCGGCGGACAAACCGGAGCTGGTCTCCAAGGCGGTCTTTAAAATTCTGGTTTACGAATAAGGAAGGGTTTCCCCATGAGTGACATCACAAGGTATCAGGGCGTCATTCCGGCGTTTTACGCCTGTTATGGCGAAAAGGGCGAGGTTTCGGGCAAGGCGGTCGACGCCCTGACCGAATACTTCGTCAAAAAGGGCGTCAAGGGCATCTACGTCGGCGGCTCGTCCGGCGAGTGCATCTACCAGAGCGTCGCGGAGCGCAAGGCGGTGCTCGAACACGTCATGGACGCGGCGCGCGGCAAGCTGACCGTCATCGCGCATGTCGCGTGCAACAACACCCGCGACTCGCAGGAGCTGGCGCGCCACGCGGAGAAGCTCGGCGTGGACGCCATCGCGTCCATTCCGCCGATCTACTTCCACCTGCCGGAGTACGCCGTCGCGGGCTATTGGAACGACATCAGCGCCGCCGCGCCGAATACCGACTTCATCATCTACAACATTCCGCAGCTCGCGGGCGTCGCGCTGACGATGCCGCTGCTGCGCGAGATGCTGAAGAATCCCCGCGTCGTCGGCGTCAAGAACTCGTCCATGCCCGTGCAGGACATTCAGATGTTCAAGGACGAGGGCACGAAGGGCGGCCGTGATTTCGTCGTGTTCAACGGGCCCGACGAACAGCTAATCTCCGGTCTGGTCATGGGCGCGGACGGCGGCATCGGCGGCACCTACGGCGCGATGCCCGAGCTGATCCTGAAGCTCTGGACGCTGACGAAAGGCGGCAAGCTCGACGAGGCGAGGCAGTTGCAGTACGACGTGGACAACATCATTTACGCGCTCTGCGCGCCGAAGTGCAACATGTACGCCAGCATCAAAGAGGTGCTGCGCCGCCGCGAGGGCCTCGACATCGGCGGCGTGCGCGCGCCGCTCGCGAACTACGCCGCCGAGGATGGCGAGAAGATCGCTCAGGCGGTCAAGCTGATCGACGAGGCAATGAAGCGCTGGTGCTGATACGGCTCTTATACTAGGCCTTGTTTGAAAAATGGGCAACGTGACCAACGGCAAGGGATTTTTTCGCCAGACAAGGCCGATTTGACGCGGCATTACTTGGTGTATTGCAAGAAATATTGCCGCAGCGTGGCGGAAAAAGATCCGCCGTTTGGGCATGTCGGCATTTTTCAAATAAGGCCTAATATCGCCGCAAAGCGGCCATGCTCGGACCAATAAAAAAGGCGGGTAAACACCCGCCTTTTTTATTGTATCAAC
>JAFTGG010000198.1 GCA_017458025.1 Oscillospiraceae bacterium
ACCGCGGGTCTTGCCGCCGTACCCACTGCGGGTCTTGCCGCCGTACCCACTGCGGGCCGCGTCGACGCTCCGACCGCGGGCCGCGCGGCAGCCGTGCCTATGGGCGGTCTCTGTACCCCGCCGATGGGGGGTCTTTGCCCTTGCCCTGAATTGATCATTCCATCACGCCCAGCTTTCTTAACAGGAAATTCAACGACCGGATATCCGGCGAAAGAAGCAAACGGCAAGGGACTTCCTTCCCGTCGCAGACAAAGTTGCCGCCGATGGTCATCAGATAATCGGTCTGCCCGCCGTAGGCGACCATCGGCACCGCGAGGATCGCGCCCTGCATATCGACGGTGATGCTCGGGACCGTCAGCTCCAGCGAGATGTCCGCGAGCCCCGAAAGGGCGTTGATGAACGTGGAGATCATAATATTTCCGATCTCGACCAGCGCGCTGAGCTCGATCTCGCCGAGCTGGCTGTAGTCGTCGATCTGCTCGGACAGCATACTGTCGAGCACGAGGTTGATAAATTCAAGCGACTGCGTCGCGAGCATGACGCCGGTCATCTGGCCGCCGATGTGCACCATAACGCCCGCCGTGATCGCCTCCGGACCGCCGATCCAGTCGATCGCCTCGTTGTAGCCCATGATGCGGACTTCCGGCAGCGTGATGCGGATCTCGCGGTCCAGCATCGTCGACAGCGCGCTGGCCGCGTTGCCGGTGCCGATGCTGCCGATCTCCCGCAGCGTGTCGATCTCCAGCGTCGTCAGCTCATCGTAATTTTTGATTTCCACGTGCATCCCTCCAATATCGATCAGTTACTCTTTCTGTATGTTATCTCAGATTATTCACCGTGGTCTCAATCTCGTCCGAGGTCGTAATCATACGCAGCATGTATTGGAACGAGCGCTGCGACTCGATGACCTTGGCCAGCTCGTTGGCAAGGTCGGCATTGGAGAGCTCCAGATAGCCCTGCACGACCTCGCCGCTGCCGATGCCGACGCCGCCGTTCTTTTCCACCGGAATCAAACGGTTGTCGCCGAGGCTCAGCATGCCGTCGCGGTTGATGAAATCGAACACGCCGACGGACTGCGCCGGAACCGTTGCCGACTCCGCGTCCTCGCCCGACACCTCGATCCGGCGGCCGTCGGTGCCCAGCACGAAGCGGCCCATGCCGTCGGAAAGATACCACTTGCTGGTCTCGCGCACCTCCGTGCGCGTCGTCTCCTCCGCGAAAGGATCGTCGGGGTCCGGCTCGACGGGCACCTCGACCGTTTCCGTCCCCGTCATCTCAGATAACGTAAACGAACCGTCGCGCGTATAGGAGATCTCGCCGGTGCGCGGGTCAAGCAGCGCGAAAAAGCCCTCGCCGTTGATGGCGTAGTCCAGCGAGCGCTCCGTACCCGTCAGGCCCGACTGCCGGAAATCCGTCGCCGCGTCCTCCATACGGGCGCCGACGCCGCGCGCGAGATCCTCCTCGATGCCGACGACGGGACCCGTCATCAGTTGGGAAAAGCTCGGCTGCTTGGCGCGGAAGCCAAAGGTATTGACGTTCGCGATGTTGTTCGCGTGCACGTCCAGACGGTCCTGCTGCTGGATCGCGCCCGTGGTAGCGGTATAAAAGGAAAGATTCATTCAGATGCCTCCCTCTCTTACAGGCGGCCGACTTCTTCGGTCGATTTGCGCATCACGTCGTCGTAGATCTTCGTGACCTCCGCCGCGCTCTGGTACGCGCGCTCGGCGGTAATCATGCTCGTCATCTGCTGCACGAGGTCGATGTTTGCGCGCTCGACCCATCTTTGATGCAGCGTGAAGCCTTCCGCCGCCGCGCCCTCGCCCTCGGAGACGAAGAAGCCGTATTCGTTCTTGTCCAGCTCCCCGTTGTCTTCAAACGCGAACACGCCGATGGTGCCAAGGTAACCGCCGTTCTCGGTAAAGAGGTTGCCGGAGGAATCGGCGTTGATGCGGTCCGTGACGAGGCGAATGCCCTCGCCGCTGCTGCTCAGCACGCGCCCGAAGCCGGAGAGCCACAGGTATCCCTCGTCGTCGAGGGAAAAGTTGCCGTTGCGGGTGTAGACGCGCTCGCCGTCCGCGGTCTCAAGCGCGAAGAAGCCGTCGCCCTCGATGGCGAAGTCCAGCGGCTGACCGGTCTCCTCGATCGCGCCCTGCTCAAAATCGGTATAGCGCTTGCTCGGCGCGGTGATCCAGCTTTGGTTGCCGAGGTCGGTGTATTTGCGGTCCATATTGCCGACGCGGTGCCACATGACCTCCTCAAACGTGGAGAAGGTGTAGCGGTCGGTCTTGTAGCCGGCAGTCGCGGTATTGCTCATGTTGTTCGCGATCATATCCAGGTTCTTTCCCTGGGTGAGCATGCCGGAAGTCAAATTGTAAAAGCCCTTGAACATAATTGTCCTTTCTGCGCCTTTTCAGCCATATTTCGCGGTCGCCGCGCAGGCGGCGGGCAAAATGGCGTTCCTATTCCTTCGGCTGTCTGTCCTTTCTTTTCCGAACGGCTCCTTACGGAGCCATCAAAACCTTCAATTTCTGTATCGCCCGGGTGTGTATCTGGGACGCGCGCGCGTGGCTGACGCCCAGAATATCGGCGATGTCCTTCATTTTCATGTCTTTCTGATAATAGAGCGAGAGCACGATCTGCTCGTTCTCGCGTAGCTGCCCGATGGCGTCCGCCAGCTCGCCCAGCATCTCCGTCCGTTCGAGCGACGCCTCCGGCATCATATCCGCGGCGGTCTCCTCGGGGCCCGAAATCTGCTCGTAGCCCTCGAGCGTCTCCTCCAGCGACACAACGCTGTACATCGAGGCGTTCGCCATCGTGTCCTGATATTCGTCCTCCGAGATGCCGAGGCGCTGCGCGACCTCCTGATCGGTCGGGAAACGGCCGAGCTCGTTATACAGCTCGCTGTTCGCGCGCTCGATCTCCTTCGCGCGGCGGCGCACCGGACGCGGCACCCAATCCTGCTGGCGGGCGAGGTCGATAATCATGCCGCGGATACGCTTTGCGACGTAGGTCTCAAACTTGCCGATGGACGGATCGTACTTGTCGACCGCCTTGGCGAGCGTGATGAGGCCCTCGTTGATGATGTCGTCGAGCTGGGCGAACGTGCAGTACACGCCTTGGATCTGGAGCGCGATGTTCCGCACGATGCCGGAGTGCCGCATGACGATCTCCCACTTGAGCTCGTCGCTCGGATTCCGGCGGTACTCCTCAAACATCTCCTCCACGGTCATGTCCGAGTATGCAGTTTTCACCGCGCTGTTGTTCATGCGCCTACCGCCCTCTGTTCATTGGTCTGCATTGTGATATTGCCAATGGATTGAATCTGTACCGTGCCCACGATCTCATTGAACGAGAGCACATAAAGGCCGGGGAAATACTGCGCGAGCAGCCGGCTCAGATAGACGCGAATCACCTGGCTCGTAAGCAGGATCGGCGACTGTCCGAGCTCCTGGAACTTCTTCATCGCGTCGGAGAGCTGCGTAATGATGGGCTGGATCAGCTCCGGACCCATCGCGAGATAGATGCCGTGTTCATTCTTGGTCAGCGAGGCGACGATGCGGCGCTCCACCTCGCCGTCGAGCGTGACGGCGCGAAGCTGCCCGTTCTCGCAGAAGCGGCGCGTGATCGTACGCGCGAGCGCGCTGCGCACGCTTTCGGTCAGGAGGTCCGGATCGCGCGTATTTTGCAGCGCGTCGACCAGCGTCTCCAAAATCGTGCCGAGATCGCGGATCGGAACGCCCTCCATCAGGAGGTTGCGCAGCACCTTTTCAAGCAGCGCGTAGCTGACGATGGCGGGGCAGGTCTCGTCGACCAGCTCCGGCGCGGTGCGCTTGAGATTCTCGATCAGCTGGATCGTCTCCGTGCGGCCGAGCAGCTCGTAGGCGTGACGGCGGATCGTTTCGGAGAGGTGCGTCAGCATGACGCTCAGCGGGTCGATGACCGTGTAGCCGTAAATCTCCGCCATTTCCTTGTTCTCCGGCAGAATCCAGCGCGACGGAATGCCGTACGCCGGCTCCACCGTCTCGATGCCGTCGATCTCCTTGACCGGCGTCGCGGGTTCGAGCGCGAGGTAGTAATCCATCAGGATCTCGCCGCGGGTGACTTCCTCGCCTTTGATGTAGATGATGTATTGGTTCGTGCCGAGCATCGACCCGTCGTGCAGGCGCACGGTAGGAATGACGAAGCCCATTTCCTGCGCGTATTGGCGGCGGAAGATGACGATGCGGTTGATGAGCTTGCCGCCGCTCTGCTCGTCGACGAGCGGGATCAGGCTGTAGCCGACCTCCATCTCGATGGGCTCGACCGTCAGCAGCGAGTAGACGTTGCTGATGTCCTTGAAGTAATCGGATTGGCTCGGCGCGCTCTCGGGCGTCGCTTCGCCGCCCGCGCCGGCCGCGGCGGCTTCCGCCTTCGCTTCCGCCTGCGCGGTCGCGCCACGCATTCTGCGCAGCAGGAACCAGCCGCCCGCAAGCAGCGCGCCGCCGACC
>JAFTGG010000199.1 GCA_017458025.1 Oscillospiraceae bacterium
CGGCGTATAAGAAGGAGCCGCAGCCGCACTCGATCCACACGATGAATCACATCGTGTTCAGCCGCCCCGACCAGCCGAAGCTGCCGTCCAGAGAGGCGCTCGGGCTGACCGGCGACCTGATGGAGCTGCGTCTGCCGCCAGAGCTGGAGGATATCAGCTCGACCCGTATTCGCGAGAACGTGGACCAGAATCGCGATATTTCCCATTTCATTGATCCCATCATTCAGGACTTCATCTATCAGAACGGCCTGTATCTGCGCGACAGTCAGGAAAAACCGCTGTTGACCGCCTCGGACATTGCCTTTGAATGGCTCGCGCCGCCCTATCGGGGAATCGAACATTCGGAGCTTTCGGCGGCGGCGCAGGCGGGCGATGACATGCTGGCGCTGCGTCTCGGCGGCCGCCGCGCGGGCTTTGTGACATGGCGCTGCCTCAGCGCGACGGAGCTGTTTGGAGCGCTGGGCGACGCGGTGCTGAGCGACCGCGTGCGTCTGCGCGCGGGCGGGAAGTCCCTGTTCATTACAGGTATTTACGCCGAAGACGACGACGCGCAGCTTCTGCTCAGCGAAGTCATTGCCCGTTCTTTGCAGGAGGACTGCGTGTACGCGATCTGCCGCCCGCGCGGCGGGCTTTCGCCGGAATTGGAGGAGCTGCTGCTGCGTCAGGGATTTATCCGCAGAGAACGCGACGTGCCGCTGTTGGAGGCGGATATGCGCTCTCCCACGGTGTTGATCCGCAACCTTGAGACCACCATTCAGGAGCCGATTGCCCGTGACGAGCGCGTGCTTGCCGCGATTGCGAACGGGCACCGGCGTTTGCAGCACGCGTTGACGGGGCTCTATCCAGGCTCTCTGGTGCTGACGCTTATGTCGGACGTGATCCACCAGCGCCTGCTGGAACGAATTACGGCGTTTAACCGTGTGCCCGACACGCCCACGGCGCCGCGACAGCTCGGAGAGTGCATGTGCGTACCGTTCGGCAAGATGCTGCGCGGGCGCATTATCCCGAACACCGTCACCAAGACGATCCACACGGATAAGGTCTATGAACCGGGCCTCCGCTCCAGCCGCATCGAGGCGTTTCCGTACTATCCGTCTATCCCATGCCAGATCCGCACGATCAAGTCCTTTGACCGGCCGGTTATCCTTGTGGACGATGTGATGCACCCGGGCACCCGTATTCGCGCCCTTGACCCGTTGCTGCGGCAGGAGGGGATCGACGTCCGCATGGTGTTTGTCGGGCTGCTTTCCGGCCACGGCAAGGACCTGATGAGCGAGCAGGGACGGCCCGTGGACGGAGCGTATTTCGTGCCGACGCTGCGACAGTGGTTCGTGGAATCGACGCTCTACCCCTTTATCGGCGGCAACACCGTGCGCCGCGCGGAAGCGCCGGTGCCCGGCCTGCTGCCGGGCGTCAACCATATCCTGCCCTACGCCGCGCCGCCGTTTCAGGGCGAGTGCCCCGATTGGGCGGTATTCGCGCTGTCCCGCTGCTGTCTGGAGTCGGCGCGGGAAGTCATGCTGGCTTTGGAACAGGCATATCGCGAACAGTATGCGCGGAATCTGACGCTCAGCCGGCTCAGCGAGGCGGTCATTCTGCCGCTGTGTCCCGATAAGGGCGCATGCCTGCGCTATGATTCCAGCCTCGCGGCGTCGGTGTATTTGGAGAACGACTTAGAGCAGTTGATGAGGAGTGCTGGCTTATGAACCGCTATGAAAGCTATATCGAAACAAACGGCCGCGTCTTTTGCCTTGTCGATGGCCATCCGATCCTTGGGCGCGGCAGCTTCAAGGTCAACCACCCCGGGCAGCTCGCGCAGCCCCACGGCCTGAACGTGCTGGACGCATCGCGTTTGCCGAACGTCATGTTGGGCGACAGGCTGTCCGAAGCGCTGGCGCGGGGGCGGCTCACGGCGGTAAATCGCAGCAATCCCAATTGGGAGCGGATCATTGAGCCGCCCAAGTCCGGTAAAAAGCGCGTGAATATCCTCGCCCTCGGAGATGTGGGCTCGACGCTGCTCATCGGCCTCAGGCTGCTCGGCGGCGACGTCATCGAGAGCATCGGAATCTGTGACGTCGCGGAGAACGTTGCCGCGCGTTGGGAGTTCGAGATGGGACAGGTGTCTCTGCCGTGGGAGTACGATGCGTTTCCCAGGGTGGAGACCGTCGGCGCGGAGCAGCTTTTCGACTGCGATGTGCTGGTATTTGTCGCGTCCAAGGGCATACCCCCCGTCGGCTCCGGCGTGAAGGACGTGCGCATGGCGCAGTTCGAGAGCAACGCCGCCATCGTGCGGCACTACGCCCGTCTGGCGAGGGAAAAGCGGTTCCGCGGGCTTTGGGCGGCGGTGTCCGACCCCGTCGACCCGCTGGCAAAGATCGCGTATCTGGAGAGCAACAAGGACGAAGACGGCAAGTGGGACGGCCTCGGGCTTCTGCCGGAGCAGGTGCAGGGCTTTGGCCTCGGCGTGATGAATGCCCGCGCCGCGTACTACGCCCGGCGCGACGGACGCTTCGCGTCGTTTTTGGCGGACGGGCGTTCGTTCGGCCCGCATGGCGAGGGGCTGTGGATCGCAAACTCGCTGTCGAATTATGACGAGCAATTGTCCCGCGAGTTGACGGAACTGACCGTTACCGCGAACCTCAAAATGCGGGAGCTGGGGTTTAAGCCCTATGTCGCGCCGGCGCTTTCTTCAGGAGCGCTGTCGCTGCTGCTGACGCTGCGCGGCAAGTGGCATTTCGGCTCGGTATTTCTGGACGGCGTCTATATGGGCTGTAAAAACCGCTATACAAGCGCAGGCATCGAGACCGAGCTGCTGCCGGCGATTCCGAACGAACTGTTCGCGCATATCTCGGACGCGGCAGAGCGATTGAGGGAGATCGTCTGATATGTCTCTTTTTGTCATTCATCCGCTCGCTGATGACGCGCGCGATGACGCGCGCCTGAACAGCGTGCTGCAAGATGCGCTGTACGGCGCGGAGCGTCGGGAATTTACCGATATGACGGCGCTGCCCGACCTGCGCGGACAGCGGCTGCTGTTTGCCGTCGCGTTGGGGGAATACGGCGTCAACGCCGCCTATGCGCATCTGCTGCGCCTGCTCCGTATGGAGCCTTCCATGCTCGAAGGCTGTACCGCCGCGCTGATCGTGGACGGGGCGAGCGAGCTTTACACGAAGTCTTTCGCCGCGGAGCTGGGGCTTGCCGCGAATCTCGCGGGCAGCGCCCTGATCGGCCGTCCGTTGGTTGAGGCAACCGGATCGCTGAACAATTTCAGGGTGCAGGCGAAGCTGCTTGGGACCGACCTGATGGGCGCATATTGTGCCGCTGCGCGGGAGCTGGTCGAGCGATTGTCGGCGGCGCGGCCGCCAAAAAAAGGAAAACCCGAGCTTTTGGCGCTCCACGCGTCGAGCTACCACACGTCCAACACGATGCAACTGTGGGGCGCGGTCAAGGAGCGCCTCGGCGAAAGCTGCGCCATCACGGAGATCGGGCTTCGCAACGGCGCGGTGTCCGACTGCTCCGGCTGTCCGTACACGGCGTGCCTGCACTTCGGCGAGAAAGGCCGCTGCTTTTATGGCGGACTGATACAGGACGAGGTCTGGCCCGCGGTGCGCCGCTGCGACGCGGCGGTGCTGCTGTGCCCGAACTACAACGACGCGCTGTCGGCGAACCTGACGGCGTTCATCAACCGCCTGACGGGCCTGTTCCGCCAGACACGGTTCTATGATAAGGCGCTGTTCGCCATCATCGTATCCGGCTATTCCGGCGGCGATATCGTCGCACGGCAGGTGATCTCGGCGATGAACATGAACAAGTCGTTCCATCTGCCGCCGCGATTCGCGATGATCGAGACCGCAAACGACCCCGGCGAGGCGCTGGCGCTCAATGGGATCGAGGAACGGCTCGACGCCTTTGCGGCGCGTTTGCGGCAATATATTTCCGATATCGAATAAAAAGTGTAAGCTTTTTATTCGATAATAGCATCAGACGGTGTTCGGCGGCTGTGAATACAGATTCTAAAGATAGAAGCGCTGCTCCGTTTCCCTTTA
>JAFTGG010000200.1 GCA_017458025.1 Oscillospiraceae bacterium
GCAATACTCTGTGTATTGCAAGGAAAATTGCCGCGGCATGGCGGAAAAAGAGCCGCCGTTTGGGTATGTCGGCATTTCTAAGACAAGGCATTATCTCAAAAAAAGCGGCGCGGCCGCTTTTTTTGAGGGAGAGAGGGAGAGAAGTGAGTACCAGGAAAGCGCGTATCCCAGAGCAGTACCTGCCGGTCTTCTGCCGCGAGCTGCACCAGCTCGTGCGCTCCGGTATTCCGGCGGCGGAGGGGCTGAGCCTCCTGCGCGAGGACGAGACCGATCCCGAGGTGCTCTCGTGGCTGGAAGAATTATGTAAACTTACTGAGGAGGGCGCGCCGCTGGCGGAAGCGCTGACGGCGGCGCAGGCGTTCCCGACGTATATGACCGACATGGTTTCGCTCGCGGAGCAGACCGGACGGCTGGAGGACGCGCTGTTGTCGCTCCAGCGCCATTACGAGCGGCAGCTCCGCATGAAGGCGGAGATCCGCGGCGCGGTGACGGTGCCGGCGGTGCTGCTGCTTGTGATGATCGCGGTGGTGATCCTGCTCATTACGCAGGTGCTGCCGGTGTTTGACCGCACGTTCGCGCAGCTCGGCGTGAGCATGGGCGGCGTCGCGGCGGGCATGATGCGCGCCGGCACGGCGCTCGCGAAAGCGGGGACGTGGATCGCCGCGCTCCTGGCGGTCATGGCAGCGGCGGCGCTGGTGATTGGTCTCGTGCCGGACCTGCGGGAGAAGTTCACGGCATGGTTCAAGTACCGTCATGGCGGGCGCGGCGTGCTCGGACAACTGGCGGCGTCGCGCTTCGCGTCCTCGATGGCGATGGCGACGGCGAGCGGCCTTTCGATGGACGAGTCCGTCGAGCTGGCGGCGAAGCTTTGCGGCGGCGCGCGGGAGATCGACGAGAAGACGGCGAAGTGCCGCGCGGCGATCGAGAACGGCGATAGTCCGGCGGACGCGCTGGCGGGCTGCGGCATGTTCTCAAACCGCGACTGCCGGCTGCTGAAGCTCGCCGAGCGCACGGGGAATCTGCCCGAGACGCTGGAGGACCTCGCGGCGCGTCAGGAGGAGGAGAGCCTGCGGCGCATTGACCGCGCGGTCGGCGCCATCGAGCCGGCGATCGTCGTCATTACGAGCGTGCTCGCGGGCGTGATTCTGCTGAGTGTTATGCTCCCGCTGATGGGCCTGCTGTCCGGCATATAAGAGGGCGGCACGATGAAGAAGCGCTATAAAACCAGAGGCTTTTGGCTCTCCACGGCGCTCGGCCTGCTGCTGTTCGCCGGCGTGGCGGTCTGGGTGCTGCGCGGCGTGCGCGACGCGGCGGCTGTCTCCGACCGCGAGGGGCTGCGCATGGCGGAGCGCGCGGTGCGTCAGGCGGCGGTCAGCGTCTACGCGCTTGAGGGCGCGTATCCCGCGACCTACGACGACCTGAAAGCGCGCAGCGGCGTCGCCGTGGACGAGGACAAGTACGCGGTGTTTTACGACATCTTCGCCTCCAACCTGATGCCGGAGATCACGGTATTGGAGAGAGGTGGGGCGTCATGAGGCGGCAGACGGGCGCGGGCGCCATCGCCTCGCTGATCCTGGCCTGCGTGTTCGGCGCGACGCTGCTGTTGTCGCTCGCCGCGGGCGCGGCCGTGTACCGCAACGTGGCGGCGCGCACGGAGCAGGGCGCGAGCACGCGCGTGGGGCTGACCTACCTGACGGCGAAGATACACGGCGGCGACCGCGCGGACGCGGTCCACGCGGGTACGTTCTGCGGCGTCGACGCCGTGTATCTGCTGCAGGACATGGACGGCCTGACCTACGAAACGATTTTGTACGTTTACGACGGGCGGCTCCGCGAGCTCCTGTGCGAGCAGGGCTGGGAGCTGGAGCCGGCGGACGGCGAGATTATTACCGAGGCGCAAAGCCTGACGGTGACGGAGCTCGCGGACGGGCTGCTGCGCCTTGTTTACACGGACGGCGGCGGCACGACCGAGACCGCGGATATTTTTGTGCGGAGTAGCTGAGGAATGGAAGAACGTATTCGGCCCACAAGATCGGGCCTGTTTATGATCGAGCTGCTGATCGCGGTGGGCGTGTTCGCGCTCTGCGCGGCGGTCTGCGTGGGCCTGTTCGTGCGCTCCGAGGTCATGAGCCGCGAGAGCGCCGATCTGACGCGCGCCGTCGCCGAGGCGCGGAACGTGTCGGAGTGTTGGAAGGCGAGCGGCGGCGATTTGGAAAAGGCGGCGGAGCTGTGCGGCGGCACGGTGACGCAGGGCATGCTGTGGATACATTACAATGCGGACTGGAGCCGCAACCCGGGCGAGGAATGGGACGGCTTTCAGGTGAGCCTGCTGCCCCAGCTTGAGAACGGCTGCTATGTGGGCGCAGTACAGGTGGACAGAGCGTCGGACAGCGAGCCGATGCTTTTTTGGCCGGTGGTCGTGCTGGAGGCGGCGTCATGAGGCGCGGGGGCAGCGTATCGGGCGCGGCGTCGCTCGTGATGATCTTCTGCGTGCTGTGCCTCGCGGTGTTCGCGACGCTGACCTACGTCACCGCGGACCGCGAGCGGCAGCTCGCGGAGCTGACGGCGCAGCGCGCGGCGGACTACTACGCCGCCGACGGCGAGGCGTCTCGCATCGTCGCGGCGCTGGCGCGGGGCGAAGCGCCGGACGCGGACGTCGAGATCACCGAGACACTGGATTTCTGGAACGACGCCGGCAGTCTGGTCGAGTTCCGCGTTCCCGCGGGCGGCGAGCAGGAGCTTTATGTCCGCGTGCGGCTGTATCCGGACGGCTCGTATGACATCCTTCGCTGGGACACGGTTTTTGCCGGCGAATGGGAGACGAACGATACCATAGACATTTGGGACGGTGATTTCTAAATGGAGAACATTCAATACTATTTGGAGCACGCGGTGCGCGAGGACGCCGCCGACCTGTTCCTGATTGCCGGCAAGGCGATCTCAATGAAGCGCGGCGGCGAGATCAAGCCGATCTCCGAGGAGCGCCTGATGCCCGACGATTCGGACAGGCTGATCCATGAGATCTACGAGCTTGCGAAGCGCGAGCTGCCGGAGAAGGTGACGGCGTGGGACGACGATTTCTCCGTTTCCGTGCCGAGCCTCGCCCGCTTCCGCGTGAACGTGTTCCAGCAGCGCGGTTCGCTGGCGGCGGTTATCCGCGTCGTCAAGTTCGGTATCCCGAATTGGGAGGAGAAGGGGCTCTCGCCCGAGATCATGAAGGTCGCGGAGATGACGCGCGGCATGGTGCTCGTCACCGGCCCCGCGGGCAGCGGAAAGTCGACGACGCTCGCCTGCGTCGTGGACGCGATCAACCGTACGCGCAACGCGCACATCATCACGATCGAGGACCCCATCGAGTACCTGCACCGCAACCAGATGGGTGTGGTGTCCCAGCGCGAGCTGAACATGGACACGCAGAGCTACGTCACGGCGCTCCGCGCGTCGCTGCGCCAGGCGCCCGACGTGATCCTGCTCGGCGAGATGCGCGACCTCGACACGATCCAGACCGCGATGACGGCGGCGGAGACGGGCCACCTCGTCATCTCGACGCTGCATACCGTCGGCGCGGTCAACACCATTGACCGCATCATCGACGTGTTCCCGCCCGCGCAGCAGCAGCAGATCCGCGTGCAGCTTTCGCAGGTGCTCAAGACCGTCGTCTCGCAGCAGCTGCTGCCGACGGTGGACGGCAAGCTTGCGCCCGCGTTCGAGATCATGCACCTCAACAACGCCGTGCGCACGATGGTGCGTGACAGCCGTATCCACCAGATCGACCAGGTCATTCAGACCGGCTCCGCCGAGGGCATGATCGGCATGGACGAGAGCATTTTGCGCCTCTGCAAGGCGGGCA
>JAFTGG010000201.1 GCA_017458025.1 Oscillospiraceae bacterium
GCAAGGCGCAGCGCGCCGGCGAGCAATATGTAATCGAGCGCGAAATTCCACGCCGCGACAAGATCCCAATAGACGACCAACGCCCTCACCCCGCGAACAAGTATAAGCAAACGAAGGCGTAAAAAAGCGCGAAAAAAGCCCGCCGCTGACGCGGCGGGCTTTGCGAACGCGTAAACAGCGCTTTGCGGATGCTGCGCGAGCGGCGAGCGGCATACGGCTGCCGACGCAACTGACGTCTCATGCGAACTCATACGCGCCTTCGCGCTTTAGGCCTTGTTTTAAAAAGAGCCCATAAATGAAATCTTTTTTTATGAGTTCCGTATCAGAGATACGGTATGATCATGGACCCCAGAAACGACAGCACCATGACCGCCACGATGATGATGGAAATGATGCGCACCCATTTTTTGCTCATGTCCCTTCCTCCCTCAATATCCTTTTGACGCCCTTTTCCGCCTTCGCGCGCGGCAGCATGACCTCGCGGCCGCATCCGGCGCATCTGAGCTTCACGTCCATGCCGACGCGCGTCACAATCCACACCCTTTCGCCGCAGGGGTGCGGCTTTTTCATCTCGACGCGGTCATTTAGTTTGAGATCCATCGGCATGCTTGATCTTCTCCCAATACTGCGCCGCCGCCTGTTCGGTCTTGTTGTCGCCGTAGCGGTAATACTGCGCGTTTTTGATCGCGTCGGGCAGATACTGCTGATCCACCCAATGGTTCGGGTAGGAATGCGGATACTTATAGTTCTGGCGGTTGTCCATGCCGGTCGTATCGGCGTGGACGTTCTGCAATTGCAGCGGCACTTCGCCCGTGCGGCCCGCGCGGACGTCCTCCCACGCCGCGCCGATGCCCTCGACCACGCTGTTGGACTTCGGGGCTGTCGCCAGCAAAATTGCCGCCTGCGCCAACGGCAGTTGCGCCTCGGGCAGTCCCAACTGCATTGCCGTGTCCACGCAGGCTTTCACGATGGCGGCCGCCTGCGGGTACGCCATGCCGACGTCCTCGCTCGCGGAGCAGAGCAATCTCCGGCAGGGCGTGATGAGGTCGCCCGCCTCCAGAAACCGCGCGAGATAGTGCAGCGCCGCGTCGGGGTCGCTGCCGCGCAAGCTCTTCATCAGCGCCGACGCGCAGTCGTACATCGCGTCGCCGCCCTTATCGTAGCGCATCGCGCTGCGCTGCGCGAGCTGCGCGGCGTCGGAAAGCGTCAGCCTGAGCTTGCCGCGCTTCACCTCCGCCGCTTCGTAGAGCAGCTCGCAGGCGTTGATGCTCTTGCGCACGTCGCCGCCGCAATTCATCGCGATCTGCTCCGGCACGCCGTCCTCCCAAGAAAGCGTAAGATCGCTGCGCTCCTTCAAGATGTTCAGCGCGCGAAGCACGGCAGGAAGCGTTTCCTCGGGCGGGACCTGCTTGAACTCGAACACCGTCGAGCGCGAGAGCAGCGCGCCGTAGACGTAGAAGTACGGGTTCTCCGTCGTCGACGCGATGAGCGTGATGGAGCCGTTCTCCATAAATTCCAGCAGGCTCTGCTGCTGCTTTTTGTTGAAGTATTGGATCTCGTCGAGGTAGAGCAGCACGCCGCCCGGCGCAAGCAGCGTCCCCACGTCCGCGATGATGTCCTTCACGTCCGAGAGCGACGCGGTGGTGGCGTTGAGCTTATGCAGCGTCTTGTGCGTCTGCGCGGCGATGATGTTGGCGATGGTGGTCTTCCCCGTGCCGGACGGGCCGTAAAAGATCATGTTCGCGGCGGTCCCCGACTCGATAAGGCGGCGCAGCATACCGCCCTTGCCGATCAGGTGCCTCTGCCCCACGACTTCGTCGAGCGACTGCGGACGGATCTCGTCCGCCAACGGGCGCTCCATATACCATGCCACCTCCTTTCGCCTAATATCGACTTGTTTTCCCAGCCGGACCTATAGCTTAATTGGTATAGTTATCGAAATACCCCTGCACCAGAACGATGGGCGTACCCTTGTCGCCGCTGCCGCTGGTGAGATCGCAGAGCGACGCGATCAGGTCCGTCAGTTGGCGCGGAGTCGTGCCCTCGCTCGCCATCTTGCCGACCAGCTCGCCCTGCTTGGCGCGGATATCGGCGCTGATCGCGTCGCGCAGCGCCTCGCCCGACAAGTCTTTATACTTGTCGTCCGCGAGGTACTTGAGCTTCAGTTCGTTCGGCGTACCGACGAGGCCGTTTGTGTACGCGGGAGACGTCACGGGATCCGCCAGCTCCCAGATCTTGCCCTGCGGGTCCTTGAACGCGCCGTCGCCGTAGATCATGACCTCGACCTTCGCGCCCGTGGCGTCCAAAATGCGCCTCTGTACGTCCTCCACGACGCTCTGGCAGTCGCGCGGGAACAGCTTGACCGTGTCCTCGGTAGACTTGTTTGAGCCGAGCAGGCCGTACTTTTCATTGCAGCCGCTGCCGTTCACGGGAGCGTTCAATATCTCGTCGAGGCCGCAGACCGCCTTCGCGCCCGCCGCCCTCAAAAGGCGCTTCGTGCGCGCGCGGGTGTGGATGTCGCAGGCGAGAACGCAGTCGGCATACTTGAGGATATCCGTCGCGTGGTTGGCGAAAATGATCTCGCATTCCGCGCCCGCCGCTTCCACGATCTCAGTGTAGTATGCGACGTAGTTGACGCCGGTGAACTCGTGCTTCGGCTCGCCGAACAGCTCGCGAAAGCGCTCCGCGCTCAGCACGTCGCTGTAGGGATTGACGCCCGCTTCGTCCACGGCGTCCATGCTCACCAACGCGTTGCCGACCTCGTCGGACGGATAGCTCATCTGAATCACGACCTTTTTACAGCCCTTGGCGACGCCGCGCAGCAAAATCGCGAAGCGGTTGCGGGAGAGGATCGGGAACACGACGCCGACGGTCCCGCCGCCGAGCTTTGCGCGCACATCCTCCGCGATATCTTCCACGCTCGCGTAGTTGCCCTGCGCACGCGCGACGACGGACTCGGTGATGGCGATGACGTCGCGGTCGCGCAGCGCGAAGCCCTCGCTCCGCGCCGCCGCCAAGACGCTCTCCGCCGCGATGGCGGCAATGTCGTCGCCTTGGCGAATGATCGGGCAGCGGATCCCGCGCGACACCGTGCCGACGCGTCGATCAGTGTTACTCATGGACATGTCCTCCTGTAAAATAGGAATTTTCACAGCAGAGGCAGTATACCACAAGAAAGTAAAAAAGGGAAGAATTATTCTTCCCTTTCCGCGGCTTCCTATCGCTCCAGAAACGAGTGCTCCTCCCCCGCGGACTTCCGGCTGGGGAAGGTGCCGATGTTCACGGTGTGGAGCGCGTTGAACACGCTCTTTTCGACGTTCGGGTTCCCTTCGCGCAGCGTCCGCAGCTCGCGGCGGTACTTTTTGACGATGCTCCGTTCCGCCTGCCGGCAAAATGGCAGCTCTCTGCTCACGTCGCTTTGGGATAGTATTTGTCCACGCGGCTCTTGCGCAGCGCCGCGTCGAGCAGACTATCGTCCTCCACGACCGCCTTGAGCCCGCGCTCAGCGAGGACCGCGCGGGCCTTCTCCTCGTCGCCCGCGAGGACCTTGATCCAATAGATGTCACGGTCGATCTTCCCGTTGGGGCCGAAGTCCCGCGGGTCGAGCTTCGCGCCGCAGCCGACCGCCATAACGGTCTCCTGATAGTAATGCCCCGCGCGCACGCCGGAAAGTCCCGACTCCTTGAGCGCCGCTTTGATCTGCTTCCAGGTCTCGCGGTCGCGCCGCTTGAAGATGGTCACGCGTTTTTCAAACATCGCCCTCTCCTTTTGCCGGAGCGGCGCTCTTGTCCCGCCGTTCCAGGCATCGTTTTTCTTCCGCCTCGATTATAATCCGCCCGCCGCGTTTCGTCAAATGCGGGCCGCAAACAAGCGCGCTTCGCCCGCGGCGGCTCTCGGCTGCGGAAAATACATCGCCGCATCTATAGAGTACATCGTTTGCGGAAATATGGCAAGCAAAAAAGCCACTCAATGCTTCTTGCGGACTGACATAATTAGCATCATGCCGATACTCCCATCGCTCTCTCTGCAAA
>JAFTGG010000202.1 GCA_017458025.1 Oscillospiraceae bacterium
GACGGCGACGACGGAGCCGCTGGAGGAGGCGGTGGCGGCCTGAATGTAAGCCGCGATGACGCTCTTCTCGTCCTCCGTGGCGTATTCGTCGAATACCGAGCCTCCGTCGCTGCCGTTGGCGTTCATGGCGCGCAGGACCGTGTAGTCGTCTTTCTTATAGGCGTCCGGCGTAGTCTCAATGCAGACGGTGCTGAATTTCGCGGTCAGCAGCGAGCTCAGAAGCCTGTTGTTGTACACGACCAGCATCCAGTCCGCCACGGCGTTGGTGTCGCTCGAAATGAAGACGTTGGGGTTCTGGAGGTCCAGCGTAATGATCGGGCGCACGACCTCGCGGGTCGTGAACTTGTAGAGCAGGACCTTTTCGGAATAGACGGCGCCGGTGCCCTTGAGGACGAAGTAGGCGAAGTATTCCGTTTCCGGCTTGAGGTCGGTGACGGAGACGCTGACGGAGCCGGTGCCCGCGCTGGCGGAGCCCCTCTTGATATCGGCGTTGTTGTAGCGCGGGTTGTAAATGTTGTTGGGCGCGGGCGCGTTCTCGTCCAGCTCCAGCGGCGCACTGCCGCCGGTGGGGACGGCGTCGTCGTCGTAAAAGACGTCGGCCCCGCTGCGCCGCGTGATGATGGTGTTGCCCGTCCCCTTGGCCGAGTTGCCCGCGGGCGCGATCACATAGTAGACCGTGCCTTCGCGGTTGAGCAGCAGCTCCATAGTGACATAGGTGTCCCCCGGGGTGAACGCGGGGAAGGCGCCGGCGAAGTTGGGCGCTTTTTCGTCCGTGAACGGCACGCGGATGGTGAAGTTCTCCGGCGTGCTGATCTCGGTGACGGTCTGCTCGGCCTGCAGGGCCGCGTATGCCTGCTCGGGCGTCTCATAGAGGCTGCTGCCGCCGATGACGTAGCTGGAAAGCAGGCGCATATCGTTGTTGGTCTTGCCGACGTCCACCGTGACCCAGAACGTGACCGTCTGGCTCCATGTCTCCCGCTCGGCGTTGCCGTCCAGCTTCTCGATATGAATGGCGTATTGGTAGGCGGGCCTGTCCAGCGAGGTCACGGACGGGTTGGACTCCAGCCCGAGCAGCGAACGCTGGAGGCTGACGCCCATGTAGGTGCCCTTGTCGTAGATGGTCTTGATGATCGAGCCGGTATTTTTCGTGGGCTTCCAATCGTCGTTCCATTCGCCCTCGGCGGTCTGTTCGCGGTAGTACAGCTTGAAGTCGCAGGACGTATCCGCCCAGATGACCATGTCCCAGAGCTGATCCGTCGCCGCCGTCTTGGTGGAGACGGG
This sequence comes from Oscillospiraceae bacterium, assembly GCA_017458025.1. Classification (GTDB taxonomy): domain Bacteria; phylum Bacillota; class Clostridia; order Oscillospirales; family Oscillospiraceae; genus Hominicoprocola. The sequence continues at coordinate 1,282 of JAFTGG010000202.1, forward strand.
GATCATGGTGAACGCGGCGTCGATGTCGTCGTCGCCGACCTTGGTCACGTTCGCCTCCGACAGGGAGATCTGGGAGGAGATCGTGATGAAGGTGGGCAGCGTGAGGCTGCCGCCCGTCAGCGGGTTGCGGTTGGCGGAGACGTCGGACAGGTCGGTTAGCTGGAAGTAATAGGTCGCGCCGCTGCGGAGGTTCAGCGCGCCCGCGTCGGTCTTGAAGGTCACGGCCACGGCGCCGGTCGAAACATTCTGCTCGACGGTCGCCTCGCGGTAGTCGATGACCCAGGAGCTGTCGTTGCCGGCGCCGCGCACCTCGGCGAGCGCCGCCCTGCCCGTGGCGGAGGTGGTGTAGAGCCGGAGCGTGGCGGAGAGGAAGTCGCCGAGCGCCTTTTTCGCGTCGGCGAGTTCCTTGGCCGCCTCGGCGTCGCCCTCCGCCGCCGTCGCCTTGCCCGCCGCGCTCTCGACCGCCTTGTACAGGGAGACGAGGTCCGCCCCGTTGGTGCGGATCTTCGAGGTCTGCTGCACGTTTTCATCCAGCGTGATGATGATATCGGTGTTCGCGTAGGGCTGGCGGAGCGAGGTATCGTACTGCGTGAACTCCTGCGTCGCGGTGGGGCCGCTCGTGTCGAGCGTGCTCTCGGTGAACATGTTCTTGCTTTCGGCGTCGTTGACCAGCACATAGGTGTGGTTCGCCTCGTCCCACGTCACGGAGAGGAGCGAGTAGTTCCCCGCGGTATCCTTCGCGATGTAGTAGACGTCGTAGCTCGTCTCGGCGGTGAGGCCGGTGATATTGACCGTGGTATCCGTATTGGCGCGGACCGCCTGCGAGCCGTTGCGCACGCCGTTGATGCCGTTTTCGATCTGGCGGCGGAAGTATTCCTCAAAGAGCACCCGGTTTTCGGGGCTCTGCTCGATCTGCCCGCCGGCGGTCTTCGCGGCGGTGGTGGGCGCGTTGAGGTAATCGGCCCCCGCGCGCACGGCGACCCAATAGAACGTGCCGTTCTCGTTGAGGTTGACGCGCAGGCGCAGGTTGGTCGCGCCGATGTCCGTGACCTCGGGCGTGTTGTATTGGAACTCGGGCGGCGTGCCGTCCACCGTCGTGAACGTGAGCTTCTGCACCGCGGAGGCGCGCGCGCCGTCGGCGTCCATCAGGCACAGGTAGAGGTCGTAGGTCGTCGACTCCTTCAAGCCGCTGAAGGGCAGGAAGTCGAGCACGTTCTTGGTCGTGTCGACCACGCCGCTTTGCAGCGGACGGCCGAGCGCGCCGACGCGGAACTGCTGCGCCGTGGGCGCGGCGCTGCCGCTGTTATAGAGCGCGTAGTAGAGCATGCAGCTCTTGTTGGGCATGTAGGAGATTTGGATACGGTAATTGTTGCCGTTTGCGCCGACGGTGTAGTCGTTCTGCGAGATGGCGGGGTAGCCGGCGTTGAAGGCGGGCGCGGTGTTGTCCGGCGTCGTGAACGACGCGACCTTGACCGGGCTGTGCCGGTCGCGGGCGTCCACCATGACGGCGGAGAGGTAGTAGTTGCCGTCCGGCGTGAGGCTCGCGAGCGCCGCCGTCGTCTCGGTGTTGGAGGCGGCGATCGGGGTGCTGCCGCTCAGCACCGCCGCGGTGTTGCCCTCGGTCGGCGTGATCAGCTCGTCTTCGCCGACGGAGCCGTCGGTCGTGGTGCTGACCGCCCAATAGACCGTGCCGCCCTTGTTCGTGGAGAATACCGCCGTCGCGCCGGTCGGCGCGACGTTCCTCGCCTTCGGATAGCCCGCGAGCAGGCGCGGATCGGCGGAGGATTCCTGCGCCTGCGCCGCGTTCATCGTCTCGCCGGCGATGTCGGCGGTGAGCCCGGGGCGGATCGTGATCTTGTCGGGCAGCATCTCGATGACGGAGCCCGCCGCGTTGACGTACAGGTTATCAATGTCGCCGTTGCCGGCGATGGCCGTCGCGGTGTCGAGGTTGAGCGTCATCGCCGTGCTGTGGATGTCGAGGTTGAGCGCGGAGCCGGCCGCCGCCTCGTCGATGGTAAGCGTGTCCACCGTGCCCATCGCGATGTTCAGCGTGGAGCCGGGCGCTTTGTTGACGACGGTCTCCAGATTGCCGGAGAGCGTGAAGCTCGCGCCGGGGTCGATGGATTCGAGCGAAATGTTGAGCAGCCCCTGCCCGGGACGGGTGCGGTCCTGCACGAACGCGTCGGAGCGGAGCGCCGTGTCGGCGATCTCCGTATTGCCCTCGGCGCGCACCGTGACAAATTGGTCGGCGATGCTGTCGATCAGCAGCGAATTGGCGACGACGTTGCGCAGCACGACGCTGTCCTCGCCGCTGTGGCTCTCGCCGCCGCCGGCGACGATGATGTCGCCGAGCACGCGGACGTTGTCGAGGGTCACGTCGCCGAGGTCGAGGCCGCCGGTGATGTACAGATTGCCCGCGATGGTGGAGTCTTTGAGCGTCGTGCCGGTCGAGCTGATCGTCACGTTGCCGTACGTGTCGGAGAGGGTGTGCGTGCCGGGCTTGTTGATGAGCGTGCCGAGCGCGCGCTGGAGCATGATCGCCATCTCGCCGCGGCTGATGTCGTTCTGCGGCTTGTAAGTGCCGTCGCCGTAGCCGCCGATAAGCCCCGTCTGCGCGGCGGCGCGGGCGTAGCCGCGGCTCCATTCGGAGAAGCTGCGGCCGTCGGCAAACTCGGTGACCTCGCCGCCGACGGGGTCGAGGCGCATGTTGCGCGCGAGCAGCACCATCGCCATCTCGCGGGTGAGCGTGCTGTCCGGCGCGGCCATGCGCGGCGAAACGCCGTTGAAGTAATGGGCGTTGTAGGCGATGCCGATGTCATCGTAATACCATGCGTTCGCCGCCACGTCGCGGAACGGCGTGGGGCCGGGGTTCTTGTAGCCGTAGGCGCGGTTGACCATCGCGGTAAATTCCGCGCGGGTGAGGTTGCGCTCCGGATGCGTGCGGCCGTCGGGATAGCCGGCGACGACGCCCCAATTCATGAGCTGGTCCATCGCGCTCTCGCCGACGGCGGAGGCCGCGCCCGTGAATACGGGGCAGAGGGAAACGGCCATACACAGGACGAGCAGAAGCGCCGTGAGCTTGCGCGGGAGATTCTTTTTCATAGCGTACATGTTGTGACCCACCTTTAGCTTAGCTTTTTCGCGTCTTGACGGAGCTGATCTGGATCGCGAAGACCGCCTCGCGCAGATACGACTCCTCGTCGTCGATCATGTTGACGAATTTGCAGGCGTAGAAGTTGCCCGCCTCCTGCTCCAGATGGACGCGAAGGACCTCGGCGCGCAGGAGCAGCGGGCCGTCGGAGGTCATCGGCACGACGATCTCAAACACGTCGCCCACCGCGAACATCTGCGGAGAGCGGAACGCGATCCCGCCGCAGCTGAGGTCGACCGACGTCATCGCCGCGCGCCCGCCGCTTTCGGGATAGACAAAGCTGTCGAAGGCGACGGGGACGCGGAAGTTGCGCCGCACCTCGGTGCCCAGCTCGCGCATCGGTTCGAGCGCGACCGCGCCGGGCCGGAAGTCTGCGACGCGGGTCATCTGCGGCGGCAGGCTCTTGTCCTGCGGGACCGCCTGAACGATGCCGGCGTCGGCGACGGTCTTGACGTCGCCGTCGGTCAGCTTGATATAGAGGTTCCTGCGCCCGGGCGCGTCCATGAGCCTGCCGCGGGCGAGCATGCGCGAGTTGCTGTCCATCAGCACATAGACGCCGGCGTTGTCGACGGGAGCTTTTTTCTCGGTTTTTCTTCCAAACAGGGCCATTCTCTTGCCTCCTTGGTCATCTTACGGCTGCGGCGGCTCGGCGGGAGCCTCCGCCGCGGGCGCTGCGCTTTCGCGCCGGTTGGGGTCGAAGCTGAGGAAATAGACGTAGATATCGACGATCGCCTGATAGAGCTCCTGCGGGATCTCCTGACCGAGCTGGAGCTGCGTCAGGATCGTCGCGAGCGAATCGTCCTCATAGACCGGCACGCCGTTTGCCTGCGCCACGTCGACGATCTTCTCGGCGAGATAGCCCATGCCGGAGGCGACGACCACCGGCGCGGTGTCGTCCGCGCCGTAGTGCAGCGCGACGGCGCGCTTCTTGCGCGGAAATTCAGACCTTGACATTGACGCCACTCATCCTTTCTGCCAGCTTGGGGAACACCTGGGACACCGTCAGCGGGCGGTGCTGCTCGGCGACCTGCACCTGCTCGACGTTGAGCCCGTTGCGCGTGAGGATATTGCGCAGCGATTCCGTGACCTGCGGCGTGTGCTCCGCGACCGACTTGGGGCAGGTGACGAGCATCGACACGCCTTCGCTGCGGTTCTGGATCAGCACGTCGAACGCGCCGATGGATTGAATATCCATTTTGATGAGGATCCGCTGGACAGGACCGCTTCCGTCCTGCTCGCGCTTGCCGCCGCTGTTTTCGGCGTCCGGATCGATCCAGAGCTCGGAGAACATCAGATGCCCGTTCCAATTGAGCGGCAGCATGATGTGCTGCAGCGGCATGTAGACGCTCTCGTTGATGAGGATCGAGTTCATGATGTGGTGGAACGCGTCCTGCGTGTTGACGCCCGCCTCGCCGGAGAGCGCGCGATGCGTGACCTTCGCCATGCGGTCGGCGAAGGCGTTGCTCTCCGACGCCTTGGCAAAGTCGGTCTCGCGCAGCATGCGCAGCAGCTCGGCGTCCGGCAGCTCCGCGATCTCCCTGGGCAGCACCTCGCTGTTCGCGAGGTGGCGGAACGCCTGCAGCAGCCCTGCCTCGTCGCCGTTCTCATAGCGCGCCACATCCAGCGTCATCGCTGAGAGCAGGTTGCGGGCGAGGCCGTGGTCGTGGGTCAGGGAAACGTACTTCGACACCAGCGGGAACACCTGCTCGCGCAGGAGCTTGAGGTTGCCCGCGCGGTCGCCGGCGGCGACGCCGTTTTCCAACTGCGCCAGCACCTCGGAGAGCTGCGCGGACCACTTGCCGGGCAGCGCCTCGGTCATCTCGTCGGTCATGCGCACGAGATTGTCCTCGACGTGCTCGGTCGAGGTATAGTCGCCGAAGCGGCGGACGAATTGGAGAATGTCGCTTTTCGTCAGCTCCGAGGCCGCGGGGTCGTTGTATGTATTGCGCAGCACCTGGAACAGCGCGCCCGTGAAGCGCGAGCCGCTCTGCGCCTGATTCTCAAGGAAGCTCAGCAGCTGCCCCTCGTCCATCTGAATAAATTCCAGGAACTGCGCCATCTCCTCGGCGAAGCCGGTGCGGATACCGGAGCTGACCTCCACCGACTGCCCCTGCAGCACGGTGAGGAAGACCTGGGGCAGGTCCTGCGCGCCGCGCAGGCGCTGCACGAAGGTCATGAAGTTGGATTCAAAGCGGGCGGCAAACGAGTTGGTGGCGTCGCCCGAGCCCTGCTGCCCCTCCTGCCCGTCGGGGCGGGTGACGCGGTCGGTATCGACGATATTTTGAATATTCGGGTCGCCGCCCGGCGCGGGCGGCGTTATCCTGACGCTCGGAGCATCATAATTCGGCACCGGATTGGTGGCGCCAAGCAGATCCGGCATGGGGGATTCGCTCCTTTCAAAAAAAGCTCAAAAAAATTTTATTTCGGCGTCTTAACTTCTGGGATTAATTGCCGATATAGATTTTAAGAGACCGTGAACAAGCCGTATTGCGGCCTGTCACAACAAAATTTTACAGGGGTGAAAATTCTATGGGTATGGGCAACGACATGATGGAGGCCTATCTGTTCGAGATGCATTCCATGCTTGAACAGTTGGACGACTTGATCCTCTCCAGCGAGCAGGCGAAGACCTTTTCGCAGGACGCGGTGAACGAGATCTTCCGCATCATGCACACGATCAAGGGCTCCTCCGCGATGATGGAATTTAGTTCGCTGATGACCATTGCGCACCGTATCGAGGACATGTTCTTCGTCATTCGCGAGAAGACGATGGACGCGATCCCGGAGAATATGCGGCCGGAGCTGTTCGATCTGATCTTCGAGTCCATCGACTTCTTCCGCTCGGAGATCGAGAAGCTCGAAAACGATGAACCGCTTACTAATGATATCGACACATTCCTTAATAAAATTAATACCTTCGCCAATAAAATTTCCGGCGAAGAGAACGCGGAGGATTCCGCGGCGGCGGAGAGCGCTCCCGCCGCGGACAGCGCCGGCGAGGCGCCCGCCGCCAGCGGCGAGCTGATGGCCTACGGCAGCCCCGAGTTCCCCTATGGCCTGCAGGTCTTCTTCGACGAGGGCGCCGGCATGGAGAACCTCCGCGCCATGATGCTCGTCAACGCGGTCAAGGATTTCGTTGAGGAGAGCCAATACGACTTCTTCCCCGCCGACGTCCAGATGAACCCCGAAACGGCGACCTTTATCGTCGACAACGGCTTCTTCCTGCGCTTTAAGACCGACGGCGACCGCACCGAGGCGATGCACGCGGTGCGCGAGACCGGCTCGGTGCGCGAGTATCAGCCGTTTGACTTCGCGCCCGGCGTGGAAGCGCAGAAGGCCGCGGAGAC
>JAFTGG010000203.1 GCA_017458025.1 Oscillospiraceae bacterium
TCCCATCGCTGCCCACGCGCGGTCAAACTGCGCCAGATAGATAAACGATCTTCCCATAGTCTTTCTCCTCTGCTGTCATTATATACGGTTGAATCGTATATTGCAACAGTTTTTTCTACGCTCCTCTCGCCGTCATATCCCGCACGATCTCGTCGCCCGTCAGCTCGCTGGTGCGATAGACCTTCTCGCAGAACTCATCCAGGCTGAAATCCATGCCGCCGTCCGCGTCGAGCAGGATGCCCGTCACGGAAAAGCCAAGCTCCATCTGTTTTTCTCGCAACTGCTCCACAAAGTCGTCCGGCAGCATACATTCGCCGTCCGTGATGAATACGATGTCGGCGTTCTCAAAGCCTTCGTTCTCCATGAGGGACACCGCCGCGCGCATCGGGGGCTTGAAGTCCGTCCCGCCGCCGAGGAAGCGCTCCGCCGCGGTCATCTTATCCGCCGCCGTGTACTCGCCTGGACGGAAAACATCCGTGTGCAGCCCGCCAGCGCCGGAGAAATGGATGAGCGCAAAGCTGCGCCCGCCGTCCGCCGCGATTTCCAGCAGCGTCAGCGCCACAGCCTTGCCCCATGCGGCGTTGTCGCCCCTGGTGGAGTCCGATTCGTCGAGGCAACAGATGATATCACCCGCGCCCTTGCGAATCGGCTCACGCCGCCGGTACTGCTTGATCTGCTTTCTCTGGTACTTCCGCAGGAACAGCGGTATCGTCTCCGGAGAGGCCAGCATGGCAAGCTCCGAGGTCAGCGCGCGGGAGAGGTTGTCTCCCAGCTCCAGCGTGTATTTCTCGCCGCGTCCGTAGGCGTATCCGTTTTTCTTGCCCTGCGCGAAAATCTCACGGAACCTGCCGAGGTACTTGGCGATCTGCTTCAGATTCTCGTTTTTGCGGACCGTTTCAAGCAGCGCGGTATTCACCTCGCTGCGCTCCATGCCGCCGGAACTGCTACCCCATGCGGCAAGAATGCATTGCGTTTCCTCCGCCTTCTCCACCGCCGCTTTGGCTGCGCCGGCAACGATTGCGGCGACGGTGTCCTTGTGCTTTGACGTGGTCGCGTCGATCAGCCTGCCAACCGCCTCCGCCTGCCGGTTGAGACTTTCTGTTTTGTTTGCTGCGGTAACGACGCTCTTTTCCAGCGTTTCGTTATATCCTTTGCTCTGGTGCAGCCGGTCCAGCAGTTTGGCAAGCTCGTCCTCTGCTTCGTTTTTCGCCTTTTGCAGCTTGTCCAGCGTGTTGAGCGCGCCCTTATCGCCGCCGACACCCGCGAGCAGTTCGTCCAACTCTCCGGCAGTCCGGCTAATGAATTCCGACGCCGCCTCATAGGCAGGCAGCTCGCGCCCCTCGCAGATGCCCTTGATGGTCGCATAGTCCTCGCTCTGCATCACATGGTCGAGAATATGGCGGTTAAACTTCTGCGCCATGACGGACAGGTCGCTTTCCTTGTTGCGCTTCGGCATTAGCGAGTAGAACGACTGGTACACGTCGCGGGAGAGCGCGGGGAAGCTGCTCAGCTTTTTCCCCGCCTCGACCTCCAGATCGTCCATCGTTTCATCGCCAGCGCGGAGGTCTGCGTAGATGCCGTCCTCCAGCTTTGTCGAGCGCAGGATTCGGTCGGTGGCCTGCGCTTTGCCACCTTTGGCGTAATTCGCCAAAGGTGAACGCAGCACGTCGCTGATCGTGCGAAATGCCTTTGTCATTGTTCTGTGCCCCCCTGAAAAGACTTCATCCATGCGCTGTGGATCTCCCGTGCATGCGCCTTATCAAATCCCAGCTCCGGGAATTCCCGCTGCAAATACGGTACCGCGCCCCACATATTCGTCTCGCCGCTTTCCCGCAGACGATTCAAGTAGTCAAAATACTTCTGATACGGGTTCGGCTTTTCCTCAGGCTCCCGCGCGTACGCCGAGAGATACATGTTGTAATCACGCTCCCGGGTAATCAGGCGCAGCCAGTAGTCGCACAATGTCCCGCGCAGATAGAAGTTGTATTCATCCGTCGCGTTCTCATTAGCACGCGCCTCCGGGTGCGTGTGGCAAAATGCTCTTAGCACGGGCAGGTCAGCAAGCGCGTCTTCCGCTATGAGCGCATCGTAGGTTGCGTCGATTTCGCGTTTCATTTCCACAGTCGCCAAATCGTCATGGCATAGCCAGATCGTATTATACCAACGCCAGCCGTCATGATCCGCACGGAAGTGCATGATCTTTCTTCGGGGACGCTCAGGAGGAATTCCGTCATCTGTCGGCTCCGTGTCCTCAAATGTCTCGGGAAACGGGCACTCCACCGAAAGCTGTTTCAATATCTCTGCTGTCAAAGATTTTCTCATCTCATATCCTTTCATTTGCGCTGAGGGAGAGGGTTACCCCTCTCCCTGCTTTTCGCCTGTCAGAACGGCAGCTCGCCGTCGTCCTCTTCAAACGCGGGCACAAAACCCTCGGGCATCTCTCCCGCGGGAGGCGCGCCAAAGTCGGGCGCGTTCTCGGCAGCGTCCTCGGTCTTCGGCTTGGAATCACCGAATCGCACATGATTCGCCACGATCTCGGTAGCGTACCGCTTGTTGCCGTCCTTGTCCGTCCACGGGCGGATCTGGAGCCGTCCCTCCACGACGGCCATGCGACCCTTCACGAAATACTTTGCGGTCGTCTCCGCGACACCTCGCCACGCAACCACATCGACAAAGTCGGTATCTCTCGACCCGTCCTTGTTCTTGAAGTCACGGTCGCACGCGATGCGGATGGTGCAGACGGCATCTCCCGCCTGAGTGCGGCGCAGCTCGGGGTCATGGGTCAGGCGTCCCATCATAACAATGTAATTCAGCATTTTGTTCTCCTCCACATTCTTACTGTAATTCCGCCAGTTCCTTCAGGGGGCTGGGCGTAAATCCGTTCTTTTCGTGCGCGATGCGACTCGCGTTCTCCATGTCGGCCAGCAGCGCGTCCAGCATCGTCTGTTCGTTTGCGCCCTGCGCCTTCTTTGCAAGGTCTGCGTAGAGCTTGTAGACGCGCACCATCTCCGTGCGGAACTTCCGGAACGCCTTGATCGGCTCCACACCGGCGTCCGTCGATGCGTTCAGCTCGTCCACGACGTCCTGCGCCATCGCGCGGAGGTCGTTGACCTTGTCCTGCATGGGATTGACGCACATCCGCGTGAGCGTTGCCTCGATCTGCGGGATGTCCGTTGGCTTGTACCACAGATAGTTCTTCAGCGCCAGCAGATCCGTCGATTGCACCTCCAAATGACCTTCCAGCCACGCCTTCGCCTGCGCGATGGGATAATAATTGAGGTACTTACGGTCGGAAACGGGAACGTCCTTGCGCAGCTCGCAGAGGATATCGTCCGCAAGCTCGTTGATCGCATCCGGCACAGGGATCGCCTTGACCTCCTTCTGCATATCGCGCAGCTCGTCCAGCGTGATTGACGCATGGACGCCTCCGAATTTTCCCGCCTGCTTATCGTGCAGCACCGCAAGGCGCTTGCCGCGGTCGACGATGTTCTCCGTCACGACCTTCAATTCCAGGCGGTCGTAGAGCGCCGCAAGGATCTTCTCCTGCGGGTCGTTGAAGTTCGGCACCTCATTTGACGCCGCAAAGAAGGAGATGGTCGGGATGTTGTAGGTGCGCCCCTCATTGGTGTATTTCCGCTCATTGAGCGCGGTGAGCAGCGAGTTCAGCACGCCGTCGTTGCATTTGAAAATTTCATCGAGAAAGCAAATATCCGCCTCCGGCAGCTTGCCCGTGGTGTCCACCATTGGCTCCGGCGGGTACAATGCCGCCATTGCCTTACGGTACGACTCCATCTTCGCGGTCAGTTCCTCCACCGTTTTGCCGGGGGAATCATACTCCGGGAAGTTTCGCAGGTCGTCCATCGCAGTCTCCATTGCCTTCCGCATCTCCTGATACCTGCTGTCCTTTTCAAGCAGCTTCTGCGGCACGCTGCCGGGGATCAGGCTTGCGAGGTCGATGCGTCCGAACAACTGCTCCTCGTCGGTCTGCTTGGACAGCAGGCGTTCAAACTGGCGCGCGCCGTCAATGCGGCTGCGGAATGCGTTAATCGCGTAGCTTTTCGCCTGTCCGGGGTCGCCGAGAATGAACAGGTTCTTGCGCGTCAGCAGCGCGATGGCGATCATCTCGACCAGCTCCTCGCGCTCCGCGACCTGCGCGTTTACGTCGGCGATCACAGCGAGCATTTTCTTACGGAGCGTCACGCCGCCTCACCGCCTTTCACGGTGCCGTAAGCCGGCACCTCAAAGATGATGTACTCCAGCGTGAAGCTTGATTCCTCAACGTCGGCAGGCTCAAAGGTAAAGGTTTCCCTGTCATCGAAACGAAAGGTACTTGACAAAACCGCCTTATAACCTTCGTCCTCCTCAAACCGGTCCAGATCGTCGAACAGCGCGCGCATGAGTACCGCCTTGTCCCGTGAGATCCCGACCATACCGATGGTGCTGTCACTTTCTCCATCATAGGTGTAAACCAGCGCGTATAATGCTCCCTCGCTCTCGGGCAGCACGTCCGCAACCGGCTCCAGCATATCGGGCGCCATCACAACGCCGCCGAGTGGCAGGTCATTGATGTGCTTCGGCGTCTGGTAGAGCATGGAGAACCGGTTTTCGATCTTCCTGACCATATGCGGCTTCGCGGGCGCCATAAAATCACAGACGATCTCCATGCCCTCGTTGTCCGTCTCCTTATCGCTTCCGTCGCGGATCTCCGCAACATATCCAAACATTCCGCGATAATCGCTCTCGTCGTTCGCCCAGACCATTCCGCCAACGGAAAACGCCTTGCCGCCCGCGGTAAAGGTCTCGCCTTTTCTGTTCAAGATCATCTTGATGCCCCTCCTTCAGGCAACATACAGTTTCTTTTGCTTCTGCTCCGTCCTGTTGATGGCGCGGATCAATCGGCTGCCGTTTCTCGACGTCGCCGTTGCCAGATATCCCTCGGCAATCAACTCGTCGATCACGCCGATCACATAGTTCGCCGTCTTTCCCGCGCCGCCATAGCGGCCGTCGTCCTCGCCGATCCGACGCAGCCTCACAATGCCTGCTACATGGCAGGCAATGTCATAATCGCGGTAGTACCTGGTGCGTCGCGTCGTCTTGCTTGCCTTGAGCACTTCGCCTCTGATTTGCTCCTCACGACCATCCAGATATGCGGCATACGCCTCATCCGTCATGTCGTAGACCGTCTCATAGAGATCGACCAGCTGAAGGGCAAACGTATCAGCGCGGGACAGCGCCTCGGCAATGCTCACGACCTCACTTTTAAGTATCTCGCCGCTGAAATCCTGCGGGTGCAGGTAGAGATGCGACTTGCCCTTGCGGACGGTCGCGCAGCTGCCGGAGTGCCTTTGGCTCGTCATGCTCCAGCCGAGCCGTTCAAAAACGGTTTTGCACTCCGTGTCAAACATCCCGATACGCTCCTCATCCCACCGCTTGTACGGATCGTATGAGGGCGTGTGGATGCGGAAATGGACTTCCACATACTCGCCGCAGCAGCCCAAAGTACCGTTCCAGTTATCTGAAACCGCGCCGTCCGGGCCGTATCTCGGCGGCGTTGTGTTGTCATGGTATTTGATCTTCATGCATATCCTCGATTCTTTCTCTTTCTGGAGGGCTGGAAGGGCGCTGTGCGAGCCAATTCCAACATCTCCTCGGTGGAATGCCCGGCATTTAGGAAACCCAGCAGCCACCATTCCAGCATTTCATCGTTGTACTCGCCGTTTTCCTTTTCTGCACGTTCCGCGACGATCCTGTGCGCTTCCTCCAGCGTCGCGTCCTCTTCGGGCGTCAGTTCAATCTGACTGTTCACGACGCGCATTTCTCTGCGCCTCCTCCCTGCGGGGGCAAAAGCCCCCGCGGATACGCCGCAAGCTCCGCAATAGAGCGAATGATCCTTCTTTGCATGCCTCACGCCGCCAGCACTTTCTGTCTCGCTGCCGTCTCTTTCAAGGCGTCAAGCGAAACGACGCGGTTCTTTCGCAGCGCGGTCGGCGCGTCCGTCAGGCCGTAGAGCCTGCGCGGGTGCGCGCAGCAGAACAGCTCGCGCTCCAGTTGTGTTTCGAGGTAGCCCTCAAGCTCGCCCTGGCTTTCGTCGTAGGCGTCCACGGCCTTCACAAGCCGCTCGGCAAGCTGCTGATAGACATCGTCCTCGTCCATGCTTGCGGTCTTGATGATGTCGCTGTGGTTCTCCGCTGCCTTATCGATCAGGGACAGGTTCTTCTCTACGATGGCATTGCGTTCTTCGATGGTGTTAAAAAGTTTCATGATGACCTTCCTTTCTTATTTCTGCTCAAAGAGCAATTTGTATCGGTTTTCCTTCGCTTCGTAACCCATGCCGAGGATCAGCTTGTCCAGCCGGAGCGCTCCGTCCTCGAAGCTCGCCGCATAGAGGAAGCGGTCCCGCATGGTTCCGCCCGGTTCCTCCCGAAGCATTGCCTGAAGGGCAAGCGCGCCGTCTTCAAATACACCGCCCTTGCCGTCTTCCGGCGAAACGATCTCCATGCTTTTGCCGCACGCCTCGACGGCCTCGGTCACGACATACAAGCCGACTCTCATATTGCCATCCTCCTGTCAAGCCAAGTCTGAACAACCGGGCGATCCTGCTCATGAAACAGCAGCAGGAAATCCCGGTCGAACCGCTCCCGCGTGAGCTGGAGCCCGTCGAACCGGTGAAAGAGGTCAAGATAGGTATAGAGGCTCTCGACCAGTTCCTCGCCGGCCTTCTCCTCACCGACACGCAGCCCATAGCAGAGCCGCTCGCCGCACTGGACGCAAACACCGACGATGCACAATCGGACGCTGCCGGGCTTTGTCAGGGTTCCGTAGTCCAGCTCCCAGTCCACATCACGGATGTTTCCCGCGATATGGATAAGCTTGCGTGCCGTATTCATGCCGCCGATGCAGGTACACATCCTGTCCTGCTCATGGCCGCAGTTCATGTTGTTTTCCATAAGATTCTCCCTTTTTCTTCATCATGCCGCGCTGCTCAGGCTCTCGTCGAACAGCGAAAGCTGCGCGCACTCCGCGCGGAGCCGTTCATCCAGCTCGTCGATTCGGTAGTTCCTGTTAAACAGCTCCGTCGCCTTGTTTGGTGCCTTCTGACATTCCAGCAGCCTGTCCCACAGGTCGCGGTGATAGGTGCGCAGGTGCCGAAGCTCGCTCATGCTGGCGTTTGGGCAGAAAAAGCAGCCGTTCCGCTTTGCAAAGCGATAGACCGGCGACAACAGCCCCGCGGCTTTGCAGATCTCCGCAGCGTCCGCCTCCGTTTTGCCATACTTTGCCAGCAGCGATACCTTCCTGACACCGTCCAGACGGGCAAGGCGTTCGTCCTCGTCAGCCGAGATACCGATGTATTGCACGGTATCCCGTCCCTGCGCGCGTTTGTACGCCTTGATTGGCGGCAGCTTGCAGTCCCGTTGGATGCAGCAGTGTCCGCACAGCGGCCAAGAGTTGAGCTTTCCGATGTTCGCGCCTCTTTTCAGCACACGGTAAAACGACTGGATATATGTCATCGGGGACAGCAGCTTGACGACCCGGATGCCGTTCCTTTCCAGAAACGGGATCGCACAGTCAAGAATGAAGTCCCGATGCTCCGGCACCTCGCCCGAGGTATACTCGTCGAACATGACCTCGCAGTAGACAACCTCGTCCAGAGGCTCGCCATGCTCCAATGCCAGCAGCACGGTCGCGAGACTGTCCTTGCCAAACGAACAGCTTGCTATGTGCTTCATGCCTTTTTCCATTCGATTCCATCCCTGTACTCAACGCAAACGATACTCTCGCTCTTGTGTCCCGTGCGCAGGCGGAAATCAGCCAAAGCATCGAGGCGATTCTTCGCCGCGATGTAGTAGCAGCCAGTCGACCGATCCTCTTTTTCATAGGTGATTCGATATGGGCGCTCTGCGCCTTCCCACATCTCACGCCGCCTCCTCTCGGTCGGCGGATGTGCAGAGGTCGATGACCTGTTGGCACTGATCCATCTCGAACCCGCCGATGTGCGTGTCCTTCGCCGGAAGTCGCATTTGCTGCGAAAGCCATTTGTAGGCGTTGCTGCGCGTCATGTGCCGTGCCTTCCAGAAGGCGTCAAAGACATGATGCGTCTCGATACGTTTGAGCCGCAGCGCTTCGTTCGCCACGTTGCCGAGGGGCTTGGTCGTCCCCTTGTGGCAGCCGACGCGGGCGTTGCAGTTCTGGCACTGGTAGATGCTTTCCTTCTCCAGCCCCAGCCGATATACGGACGCGCCGTACACGCTGCTCGCCGGAACAAGTCGGATCACACCGCCGCAATAGCGGCAGATCTCCGGTTTCTTCAAAATCGGATCACCTCCTGATCACGCCGCCTTCTTTTCATCGGCGGGCTTTTTCTTCTTTCCTCCGGTCTTGGGTTTGCTCTCTTTCTTGGCTTTTTCTTCCTTTTTCGCGGTCTTTTTCGGCGCTTTCTCCGTCGCTTCCTTCTTCGCTGCCTGCTTGATGGCGATACGCTCCACCGGCTTCGGCTCGCGCATCGGTACCTGCAAACAGGTAAGCTCGTCCGTCTCCATCAGCAATGCGCCGTTCTCCGCGACCTTCAGCATCATGGTCCCGCCCAGTGCCTTGAGACACTCGTAGAGCTTTGCGGGGTTGTACCAGTAGACGCCGGAGGGGTTCCCGGAAAGCGGCACGATATCCACCTCCACCGAGGACGCGCCGTACTCGCTCTCGCAAGTCATGCGTAGCGCGGCGCTGCTGAACTTGAAGCTGAAGCGGTTTTGCTCCCCGACCACCGCGTACACGGACGACATGGCGTTTCGCAGCACCGCGGCGTCGGTCAGCACCATAAAGCTGGGCTTTGCGCGGGAGAGCATCATATTTTCGTCGAAGTAATTCCCCTGCATCAGCCGCGCGGAAAAGATGAAGTCGTCCTTCATGAAGACGACCGTGTTGCCGGTACGCCCCACACGCAGTTCATCCTTGTTTCCCACCAGCCGCGCCAGCTTTTCGAGCGACGCCGCGGGAATCAGCATATCCGTCTGCGCGGCGCTCTTGCTGCTGCCCTTGGCGGTGGCGATCCGGAAGCTGTCGCTGCTGACGGCGCGCAGGCCGTCCGTGCTAAAGATCAGGTGTACGCACTTCATCAGCGGCTTATCGTCCGTTTCCGAGGCCGCGAACACTGTCCGGCGGGATAACGCCGGAATGTTTGTCACGGTGACCGTATCCTCCGGGAACGGGATGTCGAGGCGCGGATACTTTGCGCTGTCCAGTGTGCTGACGCCGTAGAACGCCTCGCCGCAGGTGATCTCCAACCGGCGATTTTCGTCCACGCGGAGTGTGACGCACTCCTCCGCCAGCTTGCTGAGCATATTGACAAGCATCGCCGCGTCGATGATGACGATGCCCTCCTCCTCGATCTGTACGGGGATGCGGCGCTCCAGCGCCACCTGAAGATTGCCGCCGGCGACGGTGAGCTTGCCATCCTCGGTTGCGAGATACGCGCACTCCAGCTCCGGCAGCGGCGATTTTTCGGGGCTGACCGCCAGCGCGTCTCGCGCGGCGGCAAGCAGCTCCTCTCTGTTAGCGTTGATTTTCAAAATATCCTCCTTCATGCGACAAAGTCGAAGAGCGTCAGCTGGTTTTCGTCCACAGCGACTTTCTTCGGCTTCTTTTTCCTGTTCTGTTCCTCCAGAAGCGCGGCGTAGTAGGCCGCGGTCTCCGGGCTGATCTTGGCCGGCCGCACCGGCGCCGCAATGACGGCAACGGTAGCAGTCTGCTCTGTTTCCTGCTCTCCGGGTTCGGGCAGCGCGGGCGCGCTCTGGTGCCGGTCCGGGTTGATGATCGCCATTTTCTTGAATGCTGCGGCGACGTCCTCGACGTTGTCCTTGATGCCGAGCATCAGCTCCTTCGCCATCTGCGAGGTCATGTCACGCACGTCGCTCATGGCCGCCAAGCCCTCTTCCGTGAAGTTTCCTTCGATGAGGCCCGCGACCGCCAGCTTCGACGCCATCAGCTTCATCGCCTTATGCTGCATCGTGTTTGCGTAATAAAACATATAGACCTCGACCTTCGGCGCGGTCTGGTTGATGCGCCATGACCTGCGCGACGCTTGCCGGAGCGTAAAGAGCTTATAACCCATGCTGTAGAAGATCAGGGTGGTAAACGTGTTCAAATCGAGCCCGGTTTCCACAAGCGATGGATTGGTGATCATCACCTGCATCCCGGCGGCGAGGCGCTTTTGCACCCAGTCCTCGCGTTCGTCAGGTTTGACCTTCTCACTCATGATCTCCGTGTGGAAGCCCTGCTCCGTCAGGAGCTTGTGCAGTTTCTTCTGCGAATCGCTGCGTACCCAGCTGGTGTAGATGAGAACGTGTTCGCCTTCTTCCACCTTTCGCCGCACGATGTCAGCTACCGCCGTTTCCTTCTCGCCCAGCGTGTCGAAATCTCCGAAGCTCGCCGGTTCCACGATAGGCAGTCCCGTCTGCGGATGCAGGATGGGCTTCTGGTCGTAGGGCTGGTCGGGGTAGATCGTCAGCAGGTTCAAATAGGCCGAGAGGATTTTCA
>JAFTGG010000204.1 GCA_017458025.1 Oscillospiraceae bacterium
GTCTCCGCGCTCAAGACCACCGTGCTGCGGCGCGAGTACGCCTACCGCGGCACCGCGGACCTCGGCGGCCGCATCGAAGCGCTGAACGCGCAGATCGCCTCCGCCGCCGGTTCGCTCAGCGGCGCGTCGCGCGTCATCTCCGCGCCGTTTGCCGGCACCTACTCCGCCGTCGCCGACGGCTATGAGACGGTTTTGACGCCCGCCGCGCTCGAAACGATGGCGCCCGCCGCGTTCGAGCGCGTTACGCCCAACGCGGTCAGCACCACGGTCGGCAAGCTGATCCGCGGGGACAAGTGGTACTACGCCGCCGTCGTCAGCGCCGAGGAAGCCGCCATGATCCAGGAGGGCAGAAGCTATCGGCTGGCGATCTCCGGCGTGGACGAGCCGCTGCCCGTCGCCGCGTACTCGGTCGGGCGCGCGGAGAACGGCAAGTGCCTGCTCGTTTTTTCGAGCGACGAGTACCTGTCCTATGTCACGATGCTGCGCCGGCAGAGCGCGGAGCTGATCCTGGAGAGCTATACGGGCCTGCGCGTGCCGAAAAACGCGCTGCGCATCGGCGAGGACGGGCAGACCGGCGTCTATTGCCGCATCGGGCGCAACGCCTATTTTAAACCCGTGGAGATCGTCTATCAGGGCGAGGACTACTGCCTCGTCGCCCCCGGCGAGATCCAAGCCGCGCGCGAGAGCGATCTTGTCCTCTTTACGATCCGCGCGGGCGACGAGGCCCTCATTACCGCAAGCGAGCTGTACAACGGAAAGGTGGTAAGTTGACGATGTCTGTTTCTCAAAATATTGAGCGGGTGCGCGCCGAGATCGCGCGCGCCGCGAAAGAGGCGGGGCGCGAGCCGCGGGAGATTACGCTCGTCGGCGCGAGCAAGATGAACGACGCGAATGCCTGCCGCGAGGCGATCACCGCGGGCATCGACGCGCTGGGCGAGAACCGCGTGCAGGAGATGACGCAGAAGCTGGCGGAGCACGCCTACGACGGCGCGCCGCTGCACTTCATCGGGCATTTGCAGCGCAACAAGGTCAAACAGGTCGTCGGCAAGGTCGACGTGATCGAGTCCGTCGGCTCGCTCGAGCTGCTGCGCCTCATCGACGGGCAGGCGGAAAAGCTCGGTCTCGTGCAGGATATCCTGCTTGAGGTCAACATCGGCGGCGAGGACGCCAAGAGCGGTTTCGCGCCGGAGGCGGTGCGTGAGGCGGCGGAGCAGGCGCTCTCGCTCGCCCACGTTCGTCTGCGCGGGCTCATGTGCATACCACCGGTAGCGGAGGAAGAACATGGCAGCATACCATATTTTGAAAAAGTTCGCGCGCTTTATGTTGACATAAACGAAAAAATGTATCATAATAGACTTGATATGTTGTCGATGGGCATGAGCGGCGATTATGCCGACGCCGTTCGGACCGGCGCGACCGTCGTACGCGTCGGCACCGCGATTTTCGGAACACGCAATTACGCGATATCATGAGTGCGGCATCGTCATGATATCGCCGCGGCCTCGGCTGCGGGGAAGAATCAAAAGCTGGTGTCGCAGCGGCGCGATGCGCCTGTGACACAAAATAGAGAGGGGCAGGCATCATGGGTATTTTTGACGATCTGAAGAAATGGGCGCATCCGTATGAGGACGAGGACGAGGAATACGAAGACGATTTCCCCGACCTGCGCGACCGCGGGGACACCGGCGCCTTTGCCGAGCGCGACCGCGGCGGCAGCTCCCGCAGCCGTGAAGACGAGCGCCGCAACAAGGTCGTGAATATCCACGCCACGACGCAGCTCAAGGTCGTGCTCGTCAAGCCCGAGCGCTTTGAGAACGCGTCGGAGATCGCCGACCATCTCAAGGAGAAGCGCACCGTCGTCATCAACCTCGAATCGACGAACAAGGACGTGGCGCGACGCCTGATCGACTTTCTCTCCGGCGTCGCGTACGCGGGCGAGGGCAAGATCAAGAAGGTCGCCGCCAATACCTACATCATCACGCCGTACCACGTCGACATCATGGGCGACCTCATCGACGAGCTGGAAAGCTCCGGCCTGTACCTTTAAGGAGGCATTGCTATGCTGACACCGCAGGAAGTTGCCGAGCACGCATTCTCAAAATCCGCGTTCGGCGGCTACAACATGACGATGGTGGACGAGTTCCTCGATGAGCTGACCGACGACTATACGGCGCTCTATAAGGAGAACACCGCGCTCAAGGCGAAGATGAAGGTCCTTGTCGACAAGGTCGAGGAGTACCGCGCCACCGAGGACTCCATGCGCAAGGCGCTGCTCACCGCGCAGAATATGGCAAGCACTATGGTCTCCGAGGCGGAGGAGAAGAAGGAAACGCTGCTCGCCGACGCGGAGATGGAGGCGCGCGCGAAGATCGGCGCGCTGCACGACGAGATCGTGTTCGAGCAGAAGCGGCTCAACGCCATCAAGGCGCAGACGAAGGACTTCGTCGAGAAGTCCCGGGCGGTCTGCGAGGCGCAGCTCAGACAGCTTGAGACGCTGCCCGACCTGACGCCCGAGCAGATCGAGCAGACGACGCAGGAGGTCAAGGCGGAGCGCGACGCCGCCGCGGACATCGCGGCGCTGGGCGAGAAGATCGTCGCGTCCTACGAGCGCGAGGCGGCGGACGCCGCGACGACGGTGTTCCCCGCGGCGAAGGAGGCGCGCGCGTCCGAGCAGACGGTGCTTTTCTCCACGGCGAAGGCCAAACAGGCGCCGAAAGCGTCAAGGCCCGCCAAGCCGGAGCCCGCGGATGCGCCGGAGCCGGACGGCGGCCTGTTTGTTGACACGACGACCCGCCCGATCAAGCTGGCGGACCTGAAGTTCGGCCGCAACTACAGCGGCGAAGAAGACGAAGATTGATACTATATGCGACTAAAAGTGGCAAAGCCTTGCGAGCAGAATTTTGTCAGGCAAGGACGACAACGCAGCGTGGCAGAAATTATGCCGCAAGGGATGTCTTGTTTTAGTTGCATATTAGGCCTTGTTTGAAAAATGCCGACATACCCAAACGGCGGGTCTTTTTCCGCCATACTGCGGCAATTTTTCTTGCAATACACAAAGTATTGCTGCGTCAAATCGGCCTTGTCTGGCGAAAAAATCCCTCGCCGTTGGTCACGTTGCCCATTTTTCAAACAAGGCCTAGTATAACACAAAAACACAGCCGACGGCTGCGTTTTTGACTAAGGAGCGCGCTATGAAGAAAAAGCCGATCGTCGCTTTCCTCTACGATTTTGATAAGACGCTCTGCACCACCGATATGCAGGACTACGCGTTTATCCCGAGCCTCGGCTATACGCCGGCGGAGTTCTGGAAGATCGCCAACACCTTCGGCTGGAGCAATCACATGGACGGGCTGCTCGCCTACATGTACACGATGATCGACGAGTGCCGCAAGAAGGATATCCGGCTCGACCGCGAATACCTTGTCAATTGCGGGCGCGCCGTTGAGCTGTTTCCCGGCGTGAGGGATTGGTTCGGGCGCATCAACGCGTTCGGCGGGGAGCAGGGCGTCGAGGTGGAGCACTACGTCCTGTCGTCGGGCCTCAAGGAGATCATCGAGGGCAGCGGCGTCGCGCACGAGTTCAAGGAGATCTACGCCTGCGAGTTCCTCTACGGCAAAGACGGGCTTGCCATGTGGCCGAAGCTGGACGTCAACTTCACCAACAAGACGCAGTTCGTCTACCGCATCAACAAGGGTATCCTCGACGTGGCGAACGACCGCGACCTGAACGCCTCCATGCCGGACGACAGCAAGCGTATTCCGTTCACAAACATGATCTACGTCGGCGACGGGCTTTCGGATGTGCCGTGCATGAAGATGATGCGCGCCTACGGCGGCCAGGCGGTGGCGGTGTATCAGGAGAGCAACCGCGCGGGCGTGGAGGGCCTGCTGGCGGACGGGCGCGTGGACTTTATTTTCCCCGCCGACTACCGCGAGGGCACGATGCTCGACACGACGATGAAGAACATTCTGCGTCGAATGGCGATCAGCGACGTGCTGAATGAGGAAAACGCCGATTTTAAATGAATATCAGTATAAAATCATGGGGCGAAGCCGTTGAAAGCGAAGCTTTCCAACGGGCAAAAAGAAAATGCGCTCCCTCGGCACGGTGCAGGTGCCGACGGAGGCGTTCCTCGCGGTGCTCAAGCTGGACGAGTAA
>JAFTGG010000025.1 GCA_017458025.1 Oscillospiraceae bacterium
ATCGCGGGCGCGGGCTCGGGAAAGACCCGCGCGCTGACGCGCCGCTTCGCGTATCTCGTGAACGAGCTGGGTATCCTCCCCGGCAATATCCTCTGCGTCACGTTCACGAACAAAGCGGCGAACGAGATGCGGGCGCGTATCCACAACCTCACGGGCGACAACGACACCGGCTATATCTCCACGTTCCACGGCTTTTGCGTCTCGGTGCTGCAGGAGGACGGCCACGCCGTGCAGTATCCCAAAAGCTTCCTCGTGCTCGACAACAGCGACATTGATGATATGCTCGGCATCATCTACGCCGAACGCGGGCTCTCTCTGCGGGACATGACCTACAGCCGCGCGCGGGACATGATCGAGATCCAGAAGTGCGTCAAACGGCCCGACTACTACCTCGACATGATTACGATGTCGCTCGACACGCTGCACGACAAATATATGCAGGCGTCCACATCGGAGGATATCATTTTCTACGGCTACCTCTATCAGGAAAAAAAGTGCTTCGGGCTCGACTACAATGACCTCATCAAGTTCTCGCTCTACATCTTCGAGCAGAACGACGACATCCGGCTCAAGTGGCAAAAGCGCCTCGAATACATCATGATCGACGAGTTTCAGGATATCGACGCGCTGCAATACCGGCTGATGGAGGTGCTCTGCGGATACCACAACAACCTGTTCATCGTCGGCGACCCCGACCAGACCATCTACACCTGGCGCGGCGCGGACGTGAAGTTCCTACTCGAATTTGACAAGGCGTTTCCCGGCGCGAAGACCATTATGATGATGGAGAACTACCGCTCCACGCCGCAGATTCTGGCGGCGGTCAACTCCCTCATCGCGCACAACCGCTTCCGGCTCAAAAAGGAGCTTTTGCCGACGCTGCCCGACGGCGAACGCGTCGTCTGCCGCCACGCGGAAACAGCGGAGGACGAAGCAAAGTGGATCGCGGAGCAGATCGGAACGCTGCGCGAGGGCGGCGTTTCCTATCGCGATATAACGGTGCTTTACCGCGCGCACTACATCACGCGGAACGTCGAAGACGCGCTGCGCAAGGCGGAAATCCCCTACCGCATCTACAGCGGCGTCCCGTTTTACGGACGCGCGGAGATCAAGGACGCGCTCTCGTACCTTCGCATGGCGGCATATAAGGACGATTTGTCGTTTCGCCGCGTCGCCAATGTGCCGAAACGCAACCTCGGCGAGCGCCGCATGAAGCACCTTGAAGAATACGCCGCGCAGCACGGCTGCTCGCTCTACGACGCGCTCAGGGCAAGCGCCGAGGACGATGTGTTCAAGGGCACAAAAGCGGCGCAATTCATCAAGCTCATCGAGCGTTTTGCCGCGGACTGCGCCGAACGCCCGATCTCGGAACTGCTCTCCGACCTGCTCGACAAGAGCGGCTACGAAACGATGCTCCGCACCGAGGGCAGCCAGGAGCGGTTGGATAACCTCGCGGAGCTGAAGCAATCGGTATTCGACTATGAGACGACCTGCGGCGAGGAAGCGACGCTCGAACACTATCTCTCCCACGTCGCGCTGTTTACCAACGCCGACGCCGAGGACGCAAGCGACCGCGTCAGGCTGATGACGATCCACGCGGCAAAAGGTCTGGAGTTCCCATACGTCTTCCTCTGTGCGATGAACGAAGGCGTCTGCCCGTCGAAAAAGACGGACTCGCTGCAGAAAATGGAGGAGGAGCGCCGCCTTGCCTTCGTTGCGATGACGCGCGCGGAGAAACGGCTCTACCTCTCCGAGGCGGAGGGCCGGAATCTCGACGGCTCGCCGCGCTATCCCTCCCGCTTCGTGCTGGATATCGACCCGTCCCTGTTGGAGTACGACGGAAAGCCGACCGAGTCGCTGATCGCCGACGCGCGCGATTATATAGACTCATCTTATCGTTCTATGCCGGAGTCGATAGAAAATGTCATCCTCTCTGTCGGCCGGCGGGTGCGTCACGCAGTGTTCGGCCCGGGCATGGTGATAGGCGTAGACACGGATAAAGGCGCCCACATCGTCCAATTCGATGATATGAACACGCCGCGCGCCATCTCATTCCGCGCCAAGCTGGAAGCCGAATAGCATACCGGATACATTGGGAAGCTTTTGATCAGATTCTGGTATAAGCTTTTTCTCCGACAGCAGTATTATAGACTTATTTTTGCATATTCGACCGACTTGTTCTTTAGGCCTTGATAGATGCGATGCCTCTGCAGCGTTCATCAGTCAGGATCTGCGGTAACGGCAACAAAAGCCCTCCCGCATTTGCGGGAGGGCTTTTGTTGCCGCTGTGCTACGCGCAGTGGCGCGTAGCATACGAAATGCAACGCGCCTTGCGTCGCTATAAAAAGTAGAATCCTTCTACTTTCTCATGCATTTCCGTATCAGTCGGGGCTGCGCCCGTCGCAGAGGTAGAATACCGCGAGCAGGCCCGGGCCGCAGTGCGCGCCGATGACCACGCCGAGCGCGGTGATTGCGATCTCGCCCACCTGCGGATACGCTTTCCTGATCTCATCGCGGATATACTCCGAATCCGCGAGACAATCGGCGTGGAGAATATGGATCTCCGCGCCCGTCGGATCGATCTTCGAGAGATCGTGCAGGATTCCGTCGCGGATATCGTTCAGCGCCGCCTTGCGCCCGCGCGCCTTTTTCACCACGTCGAGCGTGCCGGCGTCCGGCACATAGAGCACCGGCTTGATGCTCAGCAGCGAGCCGACCAGCGCGGAGGCGTTCGATACGCGCCCGCCCATCTTGAGGTACTTGAGGTCGTCCACCGTGAAGCGGTGCGCGATCTTGAGCTTATGCTCCTCGCCCCAGGCAATGACCTCGTCCCAGCTCTTGCCGGCCTCCATCATGCGTACCATGCTCATCACCAGCAGGCCGAGGCCGCCGGAGATGCAGCGCGTATCCATGAAATACAGCTTGCGGTCGGGATACTCCTTTTCGATCATCGCGCAGGCTTCCTTGCAGTTCTGGTACGACGCGGACATATTCTCCGACATATCGAGGAAGATGACGTCCTTGCCGGTATCCAGCAGGCTCTTGAAGAAGTCATAGTACGCGTACTCGTTGATCATCGAGGTCTTGAGGATATCGCCCGCGCGCATGCCGGCATAAACGGCGGCGCGGCTCTCCTCGCGGCAGTCGTCCTCGCGGCCCTCGTCGTTGACGGTATAGCCGTAGGCAATGAAGGGGATGTTGTGCTCGTCCAGCCACGTTCTCGGCAGATCGGAGGTCGACGAAGTGGCGATGATGTAATCGGGCATAGCGATTCTCCTTTTTGTTTGGATTCAACCGAAAGCCATTGTACCATAGGAATAGGGAAATGCAAGTGCCGGTTCAAAAAAATCGGCTCCGCTTCCGCGGAGCCGATTTGTCACTTTCTGCCAAAGAAGCCTTTTTTCTCGAAGGGCTCTGACCGGTACGACAGGACGTGATAGCCCGTCGCCTCGATGGCGCCGCGCAGCGCCGCCTCGTCGGGCGGGGCGTCGGAAACGATCTCGCAGATGCCCTTTTTGTGCGAGGACGAAACCTTTTTGACAGAGGCCGCGGCACGGACGGCGTCGTTGACGTGGCTTTCGCACATGCCGCACATCATGCCGTCGATGGCAAGCGTCGTTTTAACCATAGCTCCCGCTCCTTACCGCACCCTGACGTCCTTGGTGAGCTTCGTCGCCTCGGTGTACGGGCGGAACAGCAGCCACAGGAAGCACATGACGACCGCGGCGGCGGCGATCGTGCCGATGGCGCTTCCGCTGCCGGTAAACAGGCTGCCGAGCTGGTTGACGACGAAGGACACGGCATAGGCGAAGCCGCACTCGTAGCCGATGGCCGCCCAAGTCCATTTGCGGCTGTTCATCTCGCGCTTGATGTCGCCTATGGCGGCAAAGCACGGGGCGCAGAGCAGATTGAAAATCAGGAAGCTCATGCCGGACGCCGGCGTGAACCGGCGCGCCAGCTCGGCGTAGACGCTGCCCTCGCCGCCGTAGAGGATACCCATCGTGCCGACGATGTTCTCCTTGGCGACAAGGCCGGTGATGGACGCGACGGCCGCCTGCCAATTCCCCCAGCCGAGCGGCGAGAAAATCCACGCGATCGCGCCGCCGACGGCAGCGAGAATACTGTTGCCGATCTCGTCCTCCGCGAGCATGCGGAACGTGCCGTCCACGGTGCCGAAAAAGCTGAGGAACCATACGACGATGGTGGAGAGCAGGATAACGGTGCCCGCCTTCTTGATAAAGCTCCAGCCGCGCTCCCACATGCTGCGCAGCACGTTGGAGAGAGTCGGCCAGTGATACGCGGGCAGCTCCATGACGAACGGCGCGGGGTCGCCCGCGAAGGGCTTGGTCTTTTTCAAAATGACGCCGGAGCAGATGATCGCCGCCATACCGATGAAGTACGCGCCCACCGCGACCAGCGCGCGGCGGTCGGTGAACAGCGACGCCGCGATCATCGCGATGAACGGCGTCTTCGCGCCGCACGGGATAAACGTGGTGGTCATGACGGTCATGCGCCTGTCGCGCTCGTTTTCAATGGTGCGCGAAGCCATGATGCCCGGGATACCGCAGCCGGTACCGACAAGAATGGGTATAAAGCTCTTGCCGGAGAGACCGAAGCGGCGGAACACACGGTCGAGCACGAACGCGACGCGCGCCATGTAGCCGCTCGCCTCCACGAACGCGAGCAGAAAGAACAGGACCATCATCTGCGGCACAAAGCCCAGCACCGCGCCGACGCCGGCGACGATACCGTCGAGGATCAGGCCCTTGAGCCAGCCGGCGCAGCCGACGGCGTCGAGCGCACCCTCGATGAGCACAGGCACGCCGGGCACCCACACGCCGTAGCCGGCGGGATCGGGTGCCTCAAAGCCGTTCCGCGAGAAGTAGTCAACCGCTTGCAAATAAGTCAACTCATTGGTCGCTTCCGCGTCCGCATAGGACGGGATCGCGTCGTAATAGACGGCGATCTCGCTCTCCTCAAGCGTCTCCTCGTCCTCGACGGCGTAGGGGACCTCGGTCTCATCGGTCGTAAACGCGCGCAGCTTTTCGAGCGCGGCGTCCCCGTCGAAGCCCTCCGCCTCGACATCGAGACCGGCGAAAGCGTCCGCCGCCCGAACGGCGGCCGTATACCCGTCTGCGGCTTCCTCATACTCGCCTGCGCCGATGCCGAACAGGTGCCACCCGTCGCCGAACAGGCCGTCGTTCGCCCAATCGGTCGCGCTCGCGCCGACAGTGACCATAGCGATGTAGTAGATGAGGAACATCACGACCGCGAAAATGGGCAGGCCCAGCCAGCGGTCGGTGACGATCCTGTCGATCTTATCCGACGTGCTCAGCTCGTGGGCGCCCTTTTTCTTGTAGATGCCCTTGAGCACGTCCGCGATGTAGATATAGCGCTCGTTGGTGATGATGCTCTCGGCATCGTCGTCGAGTTCCTTCTCCGCCGCCTCGATGTCCTTGTTGATGTGCGCGAGAACATCGGCGGGAATCTTCAGCTTTTCGAGCACCTTGTCGTCGTGCTCGAAGATCTTGATGGCGTACCAGCGCTGCCGCTCGTCGGGCATGCCGTGGACGGCAGCCTCCTCGATATGCGCCAGCGCGTGCTCCACCGGTCCGGAGAACGTGTGCATCGGCACGGTCTTGCCGCTTTTTGCGGCCTCGACCGCCGCTTCCGCCGCCTCCGCGACGCCGTCGCCCCTGAGCGCGGAGATCTCGACGATCCTGCATCCCAGCTTGCGGCTGAGCTCGCCGATGTTGATGGCGTCGCCGTTTTTGCGCACCACGTCCATCATGTTGATGGCAATGACGACGGGAATCCCCAGCTCGACCAGTTGGGTCGTCAGATACAGGTTCCGCTCCAAGTTCGTGCCGTCCACGATGTTGAGAATGGCATCGGGGCGCTCCTCAATGAGGTAGTTGCGCGCCACGACCTCCTCAAGCGTGTACGGAGAGAGCGAATAAATGCCCGGCAGGTCCGTGACGGTGACGTCGTCGTACCTTTTGAGCCTGCCTTCCTTCTTCTCGACCGTAACGCCCGGCCAGTTGCCGACGAATTGGTTGGCGCCGGTCAGCGCGTTGAACAGCGTCGTCTTACCGCTGTTGGGGTTGCCCGCAAGGGCGATCTTCAGTTCCATATGTATGTCCTTTCCGATTAGCAAAAGCTAACCGACAGTGAAAAGCGAATCTCATACGCACCTTCGGTGCTATAAAAATATCCTATAAATGAGTTCAGTATCAGATCTCGACCTCGATCATTTCGGCGTCCGCCTTACGCAGGCTGAGCTCGTAGCCGCGCACCGGGACTTCAATGGTATCGCCCAGAGGCGCCACCTTGCGGACGTAGACCTCGACGCCCTTCGTAATGCCCATATCCATGATACGGCGCTTGACCGCGCCCTCGCCGCGCAGCTTCACGACCTTGCAGGTATCGCCGATCTTGACTTCTCTCAGGTTCGTTGTCATCGCTTCTCCTCCTTCGCCCTTACACCATGATCTTCTGCGCCATTTCTTTACTGATGGCGACGCGGGATTCTTTCACCTTGACGATGACGTTGCCGCCCATCGTGCTCACGACGGTGACGCCCGCCCCCACGTTAAAGCCAAGGTCCGCAAGATGCTGGCGCACCTCCGGCGAGCCGCCGATCCTTCTGACAATGTTTTCCTCGCCCGCGTCCGCAAGCACAAGAGGTATCATGGGAAGCCTTCTTTCTCCTTATTATCCCTGCCCGACGCGTCCGAGCATCTACAGGTTAGGTCTTGCTAACTCGTGATTATATGCAAGTTAGCCTCGGCTGTCAAGGGGAAAAATGTATGGAGCGGCAAAATTTTTGCCGCTCCCGCGCAAAGCCGCTCAAACGCGTCTCATGCAGAATCTGCCGCAGCAATACTTTGTGTATTGCAAAAAAATTGTCGCAGTATGGCGGAAAGAGGCCCGCTGTTTGGGCATGTCGGCATTTTTCAAACAAGGCCTAATATCACCCGTGCGCCGAGGCGGCTCAGGATTTCATTGGTGATGCTCCCCGCCTGCTCGGCGAGGTCGTAGGCTGTGATCTCCCGCGCCCCGCTGCGCCCGATCACGACCGCCGCGTCGCCCTGCAAGACGCTGGGAATCGAGGTCACGTCGACAATGGTCTGATCCATGCACACGCGTCCGAGGATAGGTGCGTACGCGCCGCGAATCAGCACGCCGCCGCGGCCGTTCGACAGCGCGCGGGGCAGCCCGTCCGCATAGCCGATGGAGAGCGCCGCGATACGCCGCTCATACGGCGCGGCGCCCTCCGCACCATAACCAACCCCTTCGCCCGCGGGCAGGTCGCGCACCGACGCGACGCGTGCCTTGAGCGACAGCACCGGCCGCAGCGGGATTGGGCACGGCTCCCCGCGTTCGCTCAGGACGCCGTAGAGCGCGACGCCCACGCGAGCGTAGTCGCCGCCCAGCTCCGGATACCGGAGCAGACCGCCGCTCGCGAGAATATGCTTCTTTCCGCAGTCCAGCCCCCGCCGCTCCAATGCCCGCGCCGCGCGCCAAAACCGTTCGCCCTGCGTCTTCGCCATATCGTCTCCGCAGATATGCGTATAGATTCCATCGACCAATAGATTATTTTGTCGAAATATTCTATCGATTCCCTCGATATCGGCGCAGTCTATTCCGAGGCGGTGCATACCGGTATCGAGCTTCAAATGCACGCGCAGCGGTATCCCGCAAGCCGCCAGCCGCACGGCGTCCTCCGCGTCGGCCACGGTCTGGATGAGACCGAACCGCCTTAGCAGCGACACATCGCGCGTCGGAGTGCCGCCCAGCACCAGAATATCGCCCGAGACGCCGTTTTGCCGCAGCTCGACGCCTTCCGCCGCCGTCGCCACGCAGAACGCGCGGACGCCAAGCCGCTCCAGCTCCCGCGCGACGGGAACCGCGCCGTGACCGTAGGCGTTTGCCTTGAGCGCCGGCATCAGCTCGCAGCCTGCCGGCAGCAGGCGCGAGAGCGCCGCGACATTTTGACGCAAGGCGTCAAAATCCAACTCGACCCACGCGCGGCCGTGGTCCTCCGTCATGCGCCGCCTCCCGTCAGCACGCGCGGCGCCCGCGAGCGCAGGTAAAACAATCGCCAGAACCGACGCAAATCGGTTCCGCAGGAGACGTCTATGAGTATGCTCCGCAGGCTCATTTTTCCAGCGCCTCCTCGATGGCCGCGGTCAGCACCTGTTCAAGGGTCCAGCCCGCCGCCTTCATCATATTCGGGTATCGGCTGTGCGCGGTGAAGCCGGGAATCGTGTTTGCCTCGTTGAACAGCAGCCTGCCGCCGTCCGTCAGAAAAAAATCCACCCGCGCGAATCCTTTGCACCCCAACGCGCGATACACCGACTTTGCCGTCCGTTTGACGTGCTCCGCCGTCTCCCCGCTTATGCGCGCGGGAACGTGGATCGCGGAGGTCTTGAGCGTGTATTTCTCCTCATAGTCGAAGAAGCCTCCCGAGAGCTCAATTTCGTCCGGCTCGCCGACGTGGAGCGTCTTTGTTCCGAGCACCGCGCAGCCGAGCTCGACGCCGCGGATCGCTTCCTCGACGATGACGCGGTCGTCATAGGAAAGCGCCAGCTCGATCGCCGCGGGCAGCTCCTCCGCGCTCCGCGCCATGCTGATCCCGAACGACGAGCCCGCGCGCACGGGCTTGATAACCAGCGGCCCGCCGACGCTCCGCGCCAGCAGCCGAGCGCGTCCGATCTCCAACGGATCTGTCAGCACGCAGTCGCGCGGCGTCGCGACGCCCGCCTCCCGCGCAAGCGCATGGGCGCGGGC
>JAFTGG010000205.1 GCA_017458025.1 Oscillospiraceae bacterium
CGTGTTCGGCGAGCGCGACTATGTGACGCTGCAAGAGCTGATGGCGGTGACGGGCAAGAAAGAAAAGACCGTCAAGAACGACGTCGAGCACATGCTCCAGAAGAATATGCTCGGCACGGGCGCGTTCCTCGACGAGGGGCGGGGCATCCTCTTCCGCAGCGCGGACGCGTATCAGCGCTATCTGACCGAGCGCACGAAGAAGGAGAACCTCACGCCCAAGGAGGCGACCGAGGGCTATTCGGGCGCGCTGCGCGCGATCCGCGAGGCGAACGACCGCATCCCCGACCCCGTGTTCTCCGAGAAGCTCGACCGCATGGAGCTGGTCGCGGGCAAGATCTTTAAAGAAGTCGAGGAGCACCCGGAGAAGCTCAAGCAGGCGTCCACGTTCTTCGACTACTATCTGCCCACGACGCTCAAGCTGCTCGGCACTTACAGCGAGTTCGAGGAGGCGGGCATCGAGGGCGAGAACCTCAACGCGGCGAAAGCGCGCATCGAGTCCATCATGGACAATCTGCTCGAAAACTTTGAAAAGCAGCTCGACGAGCTCTACCGCAGCGAGGCGATGGACGTCGACGCGGATATCCGCGTGATGGAGAGCATGCTCAACCGCGACCTGTCCAGCGTCGAGCGCGACTTCGGCTTAGGCGGCTCCGCCGCGCAAGCCAAAATGGAATGACCGCACGGCGGTCATTGGCGGTAGTCCGCCGTGTTCCCTTGCCGCTGACGCGGCAGTCGGGAACACATGGCTGACGACGCGCCGGTCATTTTGCAACATCTTCAGTAAACATACAGAGGGAGAGATTCACATGGGCGATTTGCGGCACCTTGACACTATGGCGTTTTACGGCGGCAACCTGTACGACGCCTACGACTACTTCGGCGCGCATCCGGCGAAACGGGGCGGCAAGAGCGGCTGGCTGTTCCGCACTTGGGCGCCGAACGCGCAGGCGGTCTCCGTCGTGGGGGACTTCTGCGATTGGAACGGCTATGCGCACCCCATGAAGCGCAACGACCAGAACATGTGGGAGGCGTTCATTCCAGGGCTCAAGGAATACGACGCCTACAAGTTTGCGGTCACGGGCCCCAAGGGCGATACCGTGCTCAAGGCGGACCCGTACGGCTACCACGCCGAGACGCGTCCCGGCACGGCGAGCAAGCTCTACGACATCAAGGGCTACGAGTGGCACGACGAGAAGTGGCGCGGAGAGAAGGCCAAGCGCCAGGTCTACGACCACCCGCTGAATATCTACGAGGTGCACCTCGGCTCGTGGCGCCGCCGCCCGAACGGCGGGTTCTACGACTACCGTTCGCTCGCGGACGAGCTGTCGGAGTACTGCGCCGACCTCGGCTACAACTGCGTGGAGCTGATGCCGGTGACCGAGTACCCGTTTGACGCCTCCTGGGGCTATCAGGTCACGGGCTACTTCGCCGCGACGTCCCGCTACGGCACGCCGAAGGACTTCATGTACTTTGTTGATAAGATGCACGAAAAGGGCATCTCCATCATTCTCGATTGGGTGCCCTCCCACTTCTGCAAGGATACCCACGGCCTGCGCGACTTCGACGGCACGAGCTGCTACGAGTACGAGGACCCGCGCAAGCGCGAGCACCTGAGCTGGGGCACCCGCGTGTTCGACTACGGCCGCGGCGAGGTCAAGAGCTTCCTGCTCTCCTCCGCCGCCTTCTGGCTCCGCGAGTTCCACATCGACGGCCTGCGCGTGGACGCGGTCGCGTCGATGCTGTACCTCGACTATGACCGCAGGGACGGCGAGTGGTCGCCCAACCAATACGGCGGGCACGAGAACATCGAAGCCATCGAGTTCCTGCGCGAGCTCAACCGCATGGCGTTCTCCATCGACCCGAGCGTGATGATGGTCGCCGAGGAGTCGACCGCGTGGCCGATGGTCACCAAGCCCACCGACGACGGCGGACTCGGCTTCAACCTCAAGTGGAACATGGGCTGGATGAACGACATGTGCCACTACCTGAAGCTCGACCCGTGGTTCCGGCAGTTCCACCACAAGGACATCACCTTCTCGTTCTTCTACGCGTTCAGCGAGAACTATGTGTTGCCGATCTCCCACGACGAGGTCGTGCACATGAAGGGGTCGCTCCGCGGCAAGATGCCGGGCGACGATTGGGGCCAGCTCGCGAGCGTGCGCGGCTTCACGGCGTACCTTTACGCGCACCCGGGAAAGCAGCTCACGTTCATGGGCGCGGAGCTGGGCCAATGGCACGAGTGGGACTTCGCAAACGAGCTCGATTGGTATCTGCTTCGCGAGAACAAGGAGAACCGCCAGATCCAGGACTTCTTCCGCGCTGTCAACAAGTTCTACCTCGACCATTCCGAGCTTTGGGAGATCGACTTCGGCTGGGAGGGCTTCGAGTGGATCGTGCCCGACGACAACCAGAACAACGTCGTCGTGTTCATTCGCCGCGACAAGAAGGGCAACGAGCTCGTCGCCGCCGTCAACTTCTCGCCCAACCACTATGAGAACTACCGCTTCGGCGTGCCGTCCCACAAGGAGTACGAGGAGGTGTTCAACACCGACCGTCCCGAGTTCGGCGGCAGCGGCTGGAACTACAACGGCACGGTGCAATGCGAGCGCATCTGGTCCCATGACCGCGAGGCGTCCATCGCCGTGACGCTCCCGCCCTACGGCGCGATCTCCCTCAAGGGCAAGGGTGAGCTCCCGCCCGTCGAGGAGCCGAAGCCGGAGAAGCCGGCGAAGCGCCGCGGCCGCCCGCCGAAGGCGAAAACCGAGGCCTCCGGACAGGCGGAGAAGGCTCCGGCGAAGAAGGCGGCGCCGAAGGCAAAGGCGGACGCCGCCGCGCCCGCGGAGAAGCGCAAACCCGGCAGGCCCAAAAAGGACCCTGCCGTCGAGAGCGATAAAAAGACCACCGCAAAGAAAACCGCGAAAAAATCCACCGC
>JAFTGG010000206.1 GCA_017458025.1 Oscillospiraceae bacterium
CGATCCAGTCGATGTTCCTCTACGGCAGGCCCATCGACGCGCTGACCGTCGTCGGCGAGATGGAGCGCAACGGCACCTACGACGACGCGACCACGCGCGCGTATCTCGCGGAGCTGATGGAGGTCACGCCGACGAGCGCCAACGTGCTCGAATACGCGGACATCGTGCTCGACAAGGCGCTGCTGCGCGCCGTGGCGTCCGCCGCGGGGGAGATCACCGCGCTCGTGCAGGACGGTTCCGGCGGCGCGGCGGCGGTGCTGGAGTCGGCGGAGCAGAAGATCTACGCCGTGCGCCGCGGGCGCAGCGCGCAGGATATGGAGCGCATCGGCCCCGTGCTGCAAGGCGTGCTGGACCATCTCGCCGAGCTGTCGGCGGCGGGCGGCAAGGCGCAGCCCGGCCTGCCGGTCGGCTTTTCCGCCATCGACGAGAAGACCGCGGGCTTTGGCGACAGCGACCTCGTGCTGCTCGCCGCGCGCCCCGGCATGGGCAAGACGAGCCTCGCGCTCAACATCGCGCTCAACGTCGCGAAGTCCAGCCGGAAGGCGGTCGCGGTGTTTTCGCTCGAAATGTCGAAGGAGCAGCTCGTGACGCGCGTGCTCTCCAACGCGGCGACGGTCGAGAGCCAGCGGCTTTTGACCGGCAATCTGCGCGAGTCCGATTGGGAGCGCATCGCGAACGCGACGACCGTTTTGAGCCCGCTCGATATCCGTATCGACGACAACCCGCTGCTGACCGTGGCGGACATGAACGCCAAGTGCCGCCGCATCGACAATCTGGGGCTGATCGTCATCGACTACCTGCAGCTGATGACCTCGGTGGGCGGGAACAACGGCCGCGGGCCGGAGAGCCGCCAGCAGGCGGTCAGCGATATGTCGCGCATGCTCAAGATCATGGCGAAGGAGCTGGGCGTGCCGGTGCTGTGCCTTTCGCAGCTATCCCGCGCGAACGAAAAGCGCGAGGACAAGCGCCCGATGCTCTCCGACCTCCGCGACTCCGGCGCCATCGAGCAGGACGCGGACATCGTCCTATTCATCTACCGCGACGACTATTACAAAGAGGATTCTGAGCAGCACAATATTGCCGAATGTATTATCGCGAAGAACCGCCACGGCTCCACCGGCAAGGTCAATCTGACCTGGTCGCCGGAGTATACGACGTTTTCGACGTACGAAGGCCGCTACGACGAGGAGGGCGAGTGGTGA
Source organism: Oscillospiraceae bacterium (assembly GCA_017458025.1). Lineage (GTDB taxonomy): Bacteria > Bacillota > Clostridia > Oscillospirales > Oscillospiraceae > Hominicoprocola. The sequence goes on from JAFTGG010000206.1 coordinate 1,203, forward strand.
GGCTGGACGCCGCCGAGGCGTTGGCGCGAGAGTACGATATGCTGCCGGACGGCGCGTATGTGCTTGCCGCCGTGTCCGGCGGTGTCGATTCGATCTCGCTGCTGCATTGGCTCCACGCGCGCGGCGTCCGCGTCGCCGCGGGACATTTGCACCACGGCCTGCGCGGCGCGGCGGCGGACGGCGACGAGGCGTTCGTGCGTGACTTCTGCGCGGCGCGGGATATCCCGTTCTACGTTGAACGCACCGACGTCGGCGCGCTCGCCGAACGCGAGGGCGTCTCGACCGAGGAGGCCGGCCGCAAGGCGCGCTATGACTTTCTGGAGCGCGCGGCGCGGGAGATCGGCGCGTCGCGCGTCGCCACCGCGCATCACGCGGACGACAACGCCGAGACGCTGCTGTTCCAGCTCATTCGCGGCGCAAAAAGCGGCCTTGGCGGCATCGCGCCCGTGCGGGGCGTCTATATCCGGCCGTTTTTGGATGTGACCCGCGCGCAGATCGAGGCATACGCGGAGGCGAATGGCCTCGGCCACCGGCTTGACGCGATGAACCTCGACGACGCGTTTTCGCGCAACTACCTGCGCCACGAGATCCTGCCGCGCCTTGAAACGCTCAACAGCGCGGCGGCGCGGCACATGGCGGAGACGGCGCGGCAGCTGCGCGTCGAAAGCGACTACTTGGACGCGCTGGCGCTTGAGCGCCTGACGCGGGGCGGCGCGATATTTTCTGAAATGCGCGTCACCGTGCCGGACAAAACGATTCTCGGCGCGCCGGAGGCGCTGCGCGGACGCATGGTGCGCGTTTTATTGGACGCCCTGCCGGCCGGCAAGAAGGATTTTACGGCAAAGCACTATCAAGCCATTGAAGATCTGTGCGGGAGCGCGTACGGCAGGCATCTCGACCTGCCGCGCGGCGTGACGGCGGAGAAGCGGGGCGGCGTATTGGCGCTTGCCGTCAAAGAGAACGATTAGATTTGAGATTTGGGGGAGAAACTATGGCGAAAAGCACGATGGATCAGGATCTGCTGCGCGTCCTGTTCAGCGAGGAGCAGATCAAGCGGCGCGTACAGGAGCTCGGCGACGAGCTGTTCGAGAAATTCAAGGACAAGAACCCGCTGTTCGTCGGCGTGCTCAAGGGCTGCTTCCTGTTTATGTCCGACCTCGTCCGCGCCTGCCAGATCAAGAGCGAGGTCGAGTTCATCGCTGTGTCGTCCTACGGCAACAGCTACGAGAGCAGCGGCAACGTACAGATCACGCGCGACCTGCAGTACGATATCACGGGCCGCGATCTGATCGTGGTCGAGGATATCCTCGACTCCGGCAATACGCTCCATTTCCTTGTGAACTACTTTAAGACCAAGGGCGCGAGGAGCGTCTCCATTGTGACGCTGCTCGACAAGCCCGAACGCCGTGAGAAGCCCATCAAGGCGGATTACGTCGGCTTTACCGCGCCGAACGAGTTTGTCGTCGGCTACGGCCTGGACTTCAAGCAGCAGTACCGCAACGTGCCGTATATCGGCGTGATGAAGCCCGAAATCTACGAAAACGACTAAGCAAAGGAGGCGTCCCGCTTGACACAACAGGGAAGACGCCCAAACGCGATCCTGTATCTGGCGATCCTGCTTGCCATTCTTGCGCTCATCGGCTACCTGATGCAGCCGCGCACGACGGAGCCGTCCTACGCGGAGGTCAAGGCGCTGTTTGAGCAGGAGAAGGTGAAGTCCTTCACCGTTTCCGACACGACGCTCACGCTGACGCTGCGCGAGGAGGTCGACGGGCGCACGACGCTCGTCAAGGACCTCTATGACTTCGCGCTGTTTTACGACGATATGAACGGCCTTGTCGAGGCGCAGCACGCGGCGGGGATTCTCGAGGACTACGACTACGGCGCGGACCATTCGCCGAACTATCTGCAGATGTTCCTGCCGTACGTCATCGCGATCCTCGGCATCTTCGCCATCTGGTACTTCCTGTCCATGCGCACGAACGCCGGAACGGGGAACAACAATATGGCGAAATTCGGCTCCGCCGCCGCGCGCAGCGGCAGAGACAGCAAGCGCCCCACGACCTTCGCGGACGTGGCGGGCGCGGACGAGGAAAAAGAGGAGCTGCGGGAGATCGTCGATTTTCTGCGCGAGCCCGATAAGTTCATCGACCTCGGCGCGCGTATCCCGAAGGGCGTGCTGCTCGTCGGCCCGCCGGGCACGGGCAAGACGCTGCTCGCCCGCGCGGTCGCGGGCGAAGCGGAGGTGGAGTTCCTGTCCATCTCCGGCTCCGATTTTGTCGAGATGTACGTCGGCGTCGGCGCGTCCCGCGTCCGCGACCTGTTCGAGCAGGCGAAGAAGGCCGCGCCGGCCATCGTGTTCATCGACGAGATCGACGCGGTCGGCCGCCAGCGCGGCACCGGCCTCGGCGGCGGGCATGACGAGCGCGAGCAGACGCTCAACCAACTGCTCGTCGAGATGGACGGCTTCGGCACGAACGAGGGAGTGGTCGTCATGGCGGCGACCAACCGCGCCGATATCCTTGATCCCGCGCTGCTGCGCCCAGGACGCTTCGACCGGCAGGTCTACGTCGGGCTGCCCGACATCAAGGGCCGCGAGGAGATTCTGAGGATCCATACGAAGAACAAGCCGCTCGCCGAGGACGTTGACTTGAAGCAGGTCGCGCGCGGCACGGCGGGCTTCAGCGGCGCGGATCTGGAGAACCTCGCCAACGAGGCGGCGCTGCTTTCGGCGCGGCGGGACAAGAAATTCGTCGGCAAGGCGGAATTTGACGAGGCGGAGATCAAGGTCATCGCCGGACCGGAGAAGAAGAGCCGCGTCGTCACGCCGCACGAGCGCAAGCTCACCGCGTATCATGAGGCGGGCCACGCCGTTGTGATGCGCGCGCTGCCGACGCACGATCCCGTGCACCAGATCACCATCGTCCCGCGCGGACAGGCGGGCGGCATGACGATCGCGCTGCCGGAGGAGGATCGCTCGTACCAGTCTAAAAGGTATATGGAGGAGCAGATCGTCTCGCTGCTCGGCGGCCGCGTGGCGGAGGCGCTGATGCTCGGCGATATCTCCACCGGCGCGTCGAACGATATCCAGCGCGCGAGCCAGATCGCGCGCAAGATGGTCACGGTCTACGGCATGAGCGAGAAGCTCGGCGCCGTGTCGTTTGAAACCGGACATGACGAAATCTTTATCGGCCGCGAGCTGGCACATTCCAAGAGCTATTCCGAGGAGGTCGCGGCGCAGATCGACGCGGAGGTCAAGCGCATCATCGACGCGGCCTACGCGCGCTGCGAGCAGATTTTGCGGCGCGACCGCGCGCAGCTTGTGACGGTCGCGGAGTATTTGCTCAAAAACGAGACCATGAGCGCCGATGAGTTCAACGCGGTTTTTGTGCAAACTGACTAATAGCGCTGTCTTTCTCCCGCGGACAGCAATTTGCCCGTGACCGATATAAAAAGTCATTTGTCCGCGACACGAGGACAGACACGGACGGCAATAGGGGCCGAAGACGCTGGCAGAGGGTGAAAATCCGTTGATTTTGCCCCTTGCCAGCGTCTTTCGTTTAGGCTAGAATGAACGCAATCGTGGTCATATATTATAATTATTAATACATGGCCGCGGACCAGAAGGAGGAAAAGCATCATGAAGAAGTTATTTGCACTGATTCTTGCGCTTGCGATGGTACTCGCGCTGGCCGCCTGCGGCAACAGCGGCACGAGCGGATCTTCGAGCGGCAGCTCCGCGCCCGCGGAGACGAGCAGCTCCGGCGGCGCGGCGGGCGGCACCGTCAAGATCGGCGTGTTCGAGCCGCAGACCGGCGACAACGGCGCCGGCGGCAAGCAGGAGATCCTCGGCATGCAGTATGCCAACTATGTCCAGCCCACCGTCGAGATCGGCGGCGCGACCTACAACGTCGAGCTTGAGATCGTCGACAACCGCACCACCGCCGAGAACGGCCCGTCCGCGGCGGCCGAGCTGATGAACCGCGGCGTGTCCGTCGTCCTCGGCTCCTACGGCTCCGGCGTTTCTATGGCCGGCGGCGCGGTGTTCTCCGAGGCGGGCGTGCCCGCGATCGGCGTCACCTGCACCAACCCGCAGGTCACGGATACCGACGTCTATTTCCGCATCTGCTTCACCGACCCGTTCCAGGGCACGATCCTTGCGAACTATGCGTACAAGACCCTCGGCGTGACCACGGCCTATACGCTGGCGATGCTCGGCAGCGACTACGATCAGGGCCTCGTGTACTACTTCAGCGAGGCGTTCAAGGGACTCGGCGGCACGGTCATCTCCGAGGACTTCCCCGAGGGCACGGCGAACTTCGTCTCCTATATCAACAACGCCAAGGCCGCGGGCGCGGGCGCGATCTTTGCCCCTGTTTCCACGAACTACGCGCAGCTGATTATCGAGGCGGCCTCCGCGCAGAGCTTTGACGGCGGTCTGCTCGGCTCCGACACCTGGGACAACAACATGGTCGCGGCGAGCACGGTCGGCAAGGACGTCGACGTCGTGGTCTCCACCTTCTATCAGGAGGGCGCCGATCCCACCTTCGACGCCAACATCAAGGCGTGGATCAACTCCAACGCGGACGCCAAGACCAACAACGGCGGCAACGACATCGTCTCCGCCGTGAGCGTCATGGGCTACGACGCGTACTTTGTCGCGCTCGAAGCGCTCAAGGCCGCCGGCTCCACCGAGCCGTCCGCCGTTCTGCAGGCGCTGCCCGGCGTCAAGTATGAGGGCGTGTCCGGCGTGATCGAGTTCCTTGACTCCGGCGACGCGGATCGCGACATCGCCTATATCAAGGCGGCGAACACCACGACGGGCGATTGGGACTTCGTCACGATCCAGCAGGTCGGCTGATTTCCAAGCGCGCGTCATTCGCGACAACCCAGCTTGGCGGGGCGAACGCCCCGCCAAGTTTTGATATGGCAACCCCACACGGTATATCAATCAGAAAGGGAGGAGCTGCCTCATGCAAGGATTGCTTCCCTATCTCATCAACGGCGTCTCCGTGGGCGGTCAGTACGCGCTGATCGCCATCGGCTATACGCTGGTCTACGGTATTCTGCGCCTCATCAACTTCGCCCACGGCGACGTGTTCATGGTGGCGGGGCTTATCATGGTCTACTCCTCGGCAACGATGCCCATCTATCTGTCTATTCCGCTGGTGCTGGTGCTGACGGTGATACTCGGCTTTACCATCGAGCGCGCGGCGTACAAGCCGCTGCGCACCGCGCCGCGCATGTCGGTCATGATCTCCGCCATCGGCGTAAGCTATCTGATCCAGAACCTCGCGTTCTACTTCACCGGCGGCCTGCCGCAGCCGGTGACGAACCCCATTCCGTGGATCTCCGACAACGTGACGCTGTTCGGCGAGTCCACCAAGCGCGTGACGCTGGTCACGCCGTTCCTGACGGTCGCGCTCGTGTTCGCGCTCGTCTACCTCATCAACAACACGAAGATCGGCATGGGTATGCGCGCCGTGTCCAAGGACTTCGAGACCGCGCAGCTCATGGGCATCCGCATCAACAGCGTTATTTCGATGACCTTCGTCATCGGCTCGTTCCTCGCGGCGGTGGGCGCGATGCTGTACTTCACGAACTATCCCTCGGTGGCGATCACCTCCGGCGGCATGCCGGGTCTCAAGGCGTTCGTCGCGGCGGTGTTCGGCGGCATCGGTTCGATCCCCGGCGCGGTGGTCGGCGCGTTCCTGATCGGCATTTCCGAGGAGCTCATCAAGGGCCTCGGCTATTCCACGTTTTCGGACGCGTTTACGTTCGCGCTGCTGATCGTCGTGCTCTGCGTCAAGCCGACGGGCCTGTTCGGTGAGAAAGTCACCGACAAGGTGTAAAGGAGGCGCGAAGATGAAGAAAACGAATCGGGAAACCATCATCACCGCGGCCGTCCTGCTCGTCGTGCTGATCGGCGCGTTCGCGCTCGACGCGGCGCTGCCGAGCTATCACATCGCGATCAAGGTCGTGAAGAAGGCGTGCGTCTACTCGCTCGTGGCGGTGAGCATGAACCTTCTCAACGGCTTTACGGGGCTTTTCTCCCTCGGCCAGGCGGGCTTCATGCTCCTTGGCGCGTATTCCTACGCCGTGCTGTGTATCCCCGTCGCCAAGCGCGCGGGCGTGTACCAATACTTTGACGGCGGTCTGGTGCAGTTCTCGCTGCCGGAGATTTTCTCCGGCGTCCTCGGCGGCACGGTCGGGCCGGTCGTCGGCATGCTGTGCGCGCTGCTCGTCGGCGGGCTGATCGCCGCGCTCTGCGCGTATCTCATCGGGCTGCCGGTGCTGCGGCTCAAGAGCGACTACCTTGCCATCGCCACGCTGGGCTTCGCGGAGATTCTGCGCGCGTTTTTCCAATGGAACGCGCTCGGCCCGCTGACCAACGGCTCCAACCTCTTGAAGAACTATCCCGACCTCGGCGGCGCGGCGGCGTATGTCATTCTCGTGGGGCTGTTCATCGCGGTGATATTGCTGCTGGTGAACTCGACCTACGGCCGCGCGTTTATGGCGATCCGCGACGATGAGGTCGCGGCGGAGGCGATGGGCATCAACCTCGCGCACCACAAGCGCCTCGCGTTCATCATCAGCTCGTTCTTCGCCGGCATCGGCGGCGGCATGCTGGCGATGTATATGGGCACGGTGCAGGCGCTCTCGTTCAAGAGCGCGATGACCTACGAAATTTTGCTCATCGTCGTCATGGGCGGCATCGGCTCCATCACCGGCTCGGTGCTCACGAGCTTCCTTTACATTGCGAGCCTTGAATGGCTGCTGCGCGGCCTCGACTCCGGCACGTTCCTCGGCATCAGCTCGCCGATCTTCAAGAACGGCTTCCGCATGGCGATCGTCTCGGTCATCATCATGGTGGTCGTGCTGTTCTTCCGCAAGGGCATTATGGGCGACAGGGAGCTGCCCGATCTGTTTCGCAAAAAGGCGAAAAAGGAGGAGGTGAGCGGCAATGAGTGAGGCGAAAAACGTCCTGCGTCTGGAGCATATCACGATGCAGTTCGGCGGCGTCGTCGCGGTCGACGATCTCTCTATGGAGATCAACGAGGGCGAAATCGTTGCCCTCATCGGCCCCAACGGCGCGGGCAAGACGACCGCGTTCAACGCCATCACCGGCGTGTACGAGCCGACGAACGGGCAGGTGTACTTCCTGGGCGAGCCCGTCGTCCGCAATCACCCGCAGGGCAAGATGAAAAAGCAGTACAAGGGCGCGGAGGCGGAGAAATACGTCCACGAGACCGTGCTCAACCCGACGCCCGACAAGCTGACGGCGCTCGGCATGGCGCGCACGTTCCAGAATATCCGCCTGTGGCGGACGCAGACCGTGTTCGACAACGTGCTCATCGCCAAGCACATGCTCCGCACGTCCAACGTGTTCTCCGCGACGTTCCGCGTCAACCGCGCGGAGGAGAAGCGGCAGCGTGCCGAGGTGCTGGAGCTGCTCAAGATCGTCGGGCTTGAGGACGTCAAGGACGAGCTCGCGACCAGCCTGCCCTACGGCAAGCAGCGCCGCCTCGAAATCGCCCGCGCGCTCGCGACGAACCCGAAGCTGCTGATGCTCGACGAGCCGGCGGCGGGCATGAACCCGCAGGAGACGGACGAGCTGACGGCGTTCATCGGACGTATTCGCAGCGAGTTCGGCGTGACGATCCTGCTCATCGAGCACCACATGGATCTCGTCATGGATATCTCCGACCGCATCTACGTCATCGACTTCGGCAAGCTCATCGCGCACGGCACGCCGGAGCAGATCCAAAACGATCAGCGCGTCATCGACGCGTATCTGGGGGTGGAAGACGATGCTTAAAATCGAAAACCTCCAGGTCGCCTACGGCGGCATCCAGGCGCTGCGCGGCATCGACCTCGAAGTGCCGGACGGCAAGATCGTCACGCTGATCGGCGCGAACGGCGCGGGTAAATCGACCACGCTGCGCACGATCTCCGGACTCGTGAAAGCGAAAGCCGGCTCCATCACCTACGACGGGCAGGAGCTGCTCGGCAAGCCCATCAACCAGATTTTGGAAGCGGGCGTCGCGCAGGTGCCGGAGGGCCGCCGCGTGTTCGCGAACCTCACGGTGCTTGAGAACCTCAAAGCCGGCGCGTATCTCCGCAAGGATAAGGACGGCATCAAGAAGGACATTCAGTGGGTCTATGAGCTGTTCCCGCGGCTTGAGGAGCGCTCGTGGCAGTTGGCGGGCACGCTCTCCGGCGGCGAGCAGCAGATGCTGGCGGTCGGACGCGGCCTGATGTCGCGCCCGAAGGTGCTGATGATGGACGAACCGTCCCTCGGCCTCGCGCCGCTGGTGGTGCAGGGCATCTTCGATATTATCCGCGAGATCAACAAGCAGGGCGTGACGATCCTGCTGATCGAGCAGAACGCCAACATGGCGCTCAAGACCGCGGACATTGCGTATGTTCTGGAGACGGGCCGCATCACGCTCAGCGGCACCGGCGCGGAGCTGCTGGCGAACGAAAGCGTGAAAGAAGCCTATCTCGGCAAGAAGAGGAAATAAAGGACGAAAGGGCGCCGCAAGGCGCCCTTTTTCTGCCGTAGAATCTCCAATCGGCGGTAAACGCTCCGTGAGCGCAACGATAGGGAGAGGAGGAATGGAAAGAGAGTTGTTTTTCCGCAGTGGGTGTGATAATATTGTATTGTCACAAAACCGCATTTCAAAGGCAAAGGGGCGTGAGGGAATGACTGCGATATATCCCGTTGAAGAAATGCGCAAGAGGGTAAGGATCGAAGACTATAAAAACAGTATTATCTTTGGCGACAGTGAGGCTGCGCTCAAGAGAATGCCGTCCGGCAGTGTGGGCCTTTTTGTCACCTCGCCGCCTTATAATCTGAAAAACTCGACAGGAAACGGTATGAAAGACGGGCGCGGCGGGAAATGGGAAAACGCTGCGCTGCAACGCGGCTATGTGAATCATACGGACAATATGCCGTACGAAGATTATGTCAGGTGGCAAAGGGCTTGCCTTCGTCAAATGATACGGCTTCTTCGGGATGACGGAGCCATCTTTTACAATCATAAGTGGCGTGTCCAAGCGGGACTTATTCAGGATAGAAGCGAGATATTGAAGGGCTTTCCTGTCCGGCAAATCATTATATGGCACAGAAAAGGCGGCATTAACTTTAATGCCGGTTACTTTCTTCCGACATATGAAGTGATTTATCTGATTGCCAAGCCTGGTTTCAAGCTTGCCAAAGGAGCAAATCGGGCAGGCGACGTTTGGGAATTTACACAGGAAAACAAGAACCCGCATCCGGCGCCGTTCCCGGAGGCACTGATTGATCGAATCGTATCATCCAGCGAAGCACAGCTAATTGTTGATCCGTTTGGGGGCTCGGGGACAACCGCTGTGTGCGCGCGGAGATTTGGCAGAGATTTTATTCTCATTGATAATTCTGCGGAGTATTGCGAAATGGCGAGAAAGCGCATCGACGGTGAGAATTGGCAGCAAGAGGATGAATGGAAAAGCGTGGCGGCAAAATGAACGAGTTGAATACAAAAGTTGAAGATGTCATTTACAACAGCCCGTGGCGCAACGCCTATTGGTTTGCTCGCATGATGCTGAATACTGACCAATATGGGGCTATTGGCAAAAAAGATGAACTCATGGCGGATTTGGCAAATGAGATTGAGACCATTATTGAGCAACAGCAACTTTCTGACGGAGAGAAGTTTCAAATCTGTCTCGGCGTTATACATAATAAAATAGGCGGCGCGGCAAAAGCAGGGAGCAAGACTGCGGGGCTTTATGAGGACTTTGTTCTTGCGCTCGATGAAGAATTGAAAACGTTGACGGACATTATCGTATTCATTACCACAATCCGATTTGTTGTGCAGCCCGCAAACCTTGCGCTCAGCAATGTTCCTAATGATGACTTGGAGTTCTGCCGCGTGACAGCGAAGAATATTCTCGATACTCTTGGCAGAGAAAAAGTCGGTAAAGTCATTGCGGTATGGGACACGCTTGGCGTACGCGGATGCCTTGATGTTGAGCGCCGTGAAGTGGTGCGGGAGTTTACGCGCCTCAGAACGAACCTACAGGCGCTGCCCATTTCCCGCTCGGAGCTTGAAGACAATGCCATCATGACGGCGTTTGTGCAGGAGTTTGAACGTAGGGTTGCGCAAAAGCGTAAGACAAGGGCTGGCGGCAGCCTTGAAGATATCTCGACATTCTTGTTTGATTATTATAAATTTAAGAGCCACGAAAAGCCGGACCACTTTCAAACTGATATTGAAGTTGATAAATGGTTCCGCTGCAAGGACGGCTGGAGCATAGGAATCAGTTGCAAGAGAACGCTTCGTGAGCGTTGGAAGCAAGTTTCATCAGCGGACGGCAACGCACTTTCCCGCTACAAAATTAAGGAAATCTGGCATCTTATTACCTATGACAGGGATTTGAGCGATGAGAAGCTTACCATGCTTGGGCAGCAACGTCAGATTTTTTATCTTTCCGACGATAGCGAGAGATACCTGACGGCAAAAAATCATGTAGGTATGCGTAGCTATGTGCGCCCATTAAGCCGACTTATCGATGATATTGAACGCGAGCAAAAGGGTGAATAATCGGAGGGATTTGGAATCTTATACTGAAATGCATGAAAAAGTAGAAGTATTCTACTTTTTATAGCGCCGCAAGGCACGTTGCATATTAGTATTAATTGCAGAATAGTATTATTAAGGAATATAAAGCTGAAAGCGGCGGGAGTAATTCCGCCGCTTTCAGCTTAACAAATATCTTTTATTCCCGCGGCCCGACCATTACGTCGACAACAGGTTCGAGCGCGTCGCTTGCCATGTCCTCGATGCGGCCCTCGTCTACGAGCTTCGCAAGCTCGGGGTCGATGGGCATCTGCGCGAGCAGCGCCAAGCCGTGCCGCTGCGCGGCGTCGAGCGTCTTGCCTTCGCCAAAGAGGTGGATTTTCTTGCCGCAGTCGGGACATACCACATAGCTCATGTTCTCGACGAGGCCCACGATAGGCACGCCCATCTTCTCCGCCATCTTGACCGCCTTCTCAACGACCATGCTGACGAGGTCCTGCGGCGAGGTGACGACCACGATGCCGTCGAGCGGGATCTGCTGGAATACGTTGAGCGACACGTCGCCGGTTCCCGGCGGCATGTCGACGAGCAGAAAGTCGACGTCCCAGATGACGTCGGTCCAGAACTGCTGCACCACGCCGCCGATGACCGGCCCGCGCCAGATGACCGGATCGGTTTCGTCGTCGAGCAGCACGTTGATGGACATGACCTGCACGCCGCCGTCGCTGACGCACGGCAGCAGCGCGTCCTCGGTGCCGACGGCCTTCTCGTGAATGCCGAACGCCTGCGGAATGGAGGGGCCGGTCACGTCCGCGTCCATGACGCCGACGGCGTAGCCGCGGCGGCGCAGCAGGACGGCGAGCTGGCTCGTGACCATGCTCTTGCCGACGCCGCCCTTGCCGGACACGACGCCGTACACGCGGCGCACGACCGCGTCGGGGTGATGCTCCTTGAGGAACGATTGGGGCGCGGTGCGAGACGGGCAGTCGACGCCGCAGGCAGAGCAATTGCTGCTGCAATTCTCAATGGTGGTTTCGCTCATGAGTGTTCTCCTTATATTATAATGATAAGATATTGACGTTTTCGCGGCCGCTCAGATATGCAGCCTCGCGGTGCTGGCAGGTGAGCAATATGATCTGCCGCGTTTCCGCCGCCTTGACCAACAGCTCCAGCGCGGCTTTGCAGCGCTCGTCGTCGAAGTTGATGAGCGCGTCGTCGAGCACCAGCGGGACGCGCTTTTCCTCCGGCAGCACCATGTCGCAGATGGCGAGGCGCACCGCGAGGTAGAGCTGGTCGCTCGCGCCGCGGCTCAGCAGCGCCGCGTCATGAGCGACGCTGTCGCCGGACTCGGTGGCGAGCGCGCGGAACGCGCGGTCGAGCGCCACGGCCTCGTACCTGCCGCCGGTCAGCACGGAGAAATACTCCGCCGCGCGCTTGCCGAGCTCGGGCGA
>JAFTGG010000207.1 GCA_017458025.1 Oscillospiraceae bacterium
CAAATCGTGCGCTGAGCGGAGTGAAGCCTTTTCGTCGGCAAAGGCTTTTGCCTTTGTCGACGATTGGAAACAGGCAGCCAAACGGCTGCCTGTTTTCTTTATCCGAATACCTCCCGCGCGATCTCGACGCTCGCCTTGGCGTCCTTCGCGTAGTAGTCCGCGCCGATGCGCTCGGCGTACTCCGGCGTCACCACCGCGCCGCCGACAAAGGTTTTCGGCGGGTTTGGCAGCTTGCGGAGCAGCGCGACCGTCTCCTCCATAGCGGGCAGCGTCGTCGTCATCAGGGCGCTCAGTCCGACGAGGCGGACGCCGTTCTCCCGCGCCGCCCGGGCGACCGCCTCCGGCGCGACGTCGCGCCCGAGGTCGAGCACGTCGTAGCCGTAGTTTTCAAGCACCGTCTTGACGATGTTCTTGCCGATGTCGTGCACGTCGCCGCGCACCGTCGCGACAATCAGCTTGTCGCGCTTGACGCTCTCGCCGCCCTTGTCCGCGAGCATCGTGCGAATGACCTCGAACACCGCCTGCGCCGCCTGCGCCGCCGAAAGCAGCTGCGGCAGGAACACTCTGCCCGCCTCATAGCCCTCGCCCACCTTGTCGAGCGCGGGGATCAGGTGCCCGTCGACCAGCGACAGCTCCGTTTCGGTTTTGAGCGCCTCCCTCGCCAGCGCCGCCGCCTCGGCCTTGAGGCCGCGGATAATGGCGTCGTCCAGAGCGTCGCCGGCGGAAGCCGGCGCGGTCCCTGACGCCGCGCCTCGGGCGGGCGCTTCTTTTTTTGCCGAGCCGGCCACGTTCGACGCGCTCTGCGCCGGCGGCGTGTAGTCCGCGAAGCGCTCGACATAGGCGCGGCAGCTCTCGTCCTCGCCGGAGAGCACGCGGTACGCCGCGACGGCGTCCATCAGCTCGCTCAGGTTGGGGTTCAGGATCGGCAGCGTCAGCCCCGCGTGCAGCGCGCAGGTGAGAAACGTCCGCGTCACCAGCGGGCGGTTCGGCAGGCCGAACGAGATGTTCGACACGCCGAGCACGGTTTGCAGCCCCAGCTCCTCGCGCACCATGCGCAGCGCCTTGAGCGTCTCGCGCGCCTGCTCCTGCTGCGCCGATACCGTCAGCGTCAGGCAGTCGATCCACACGTCCTCGCGCGCGATACCGTAGGAAAGCGCCGTATCCAAAATGCGCTTCGCGATGGCAAAGCGCTCCTCCGCCGTCTGCGGAATACCCTTTTTATCAAGCGTCAGGCCGACGACCGACGCGCCGTATTTTTTGATGAGCGGCAAAACGCGCTCCATGACCTCCGGCTCGCCGTTGACGCTGTTGACCGCCGCCTTGCCGTTGTACACGCGAAGCGCCGCTTCCAGCGCCTCCGCGTTGGACGAGTCGAGCATCAGCGGCAGCGACACGGCGCCCTGCAGCGCCTTGACGACGCGGGGCAGCATCGAGGCCTCGTCCACGCCGGGGTAGCCGACGTTGACGTCGAGGATATCCGCGCCCGCGTCCTCCTGCTGCACCGCCATGTCGAGGATATAGTCGAGGTCGTTTTCGAGCAGCGCCTGCTGGAAACGCTTCTTGCCGGTGGGATTGATGCGCTCGCCGATCACGCGCACGCCGTTCAGGCGCAGCGGCTTGACGGGCGTGCAAAGGAAGCCCTCCTGCCGCGGCGCGCGCTTGGCCGGACCGCGGCCCTTGAGCTTGTCCGCCACGCCGCGGACATAGTCCGGCGACGTGCCGCAGCAGCCGCCGAACACGCCGACGCCCGCGTCCGCCAGCGGCGCCAAACAGTCGGCGAACGACTTTGCGTCCATATCGTAGTGCCCGTCCACCGGATCGGGCAGGCCCGCGTTGGGCTTCGCGATGACGGGAACGCTTGTGTTTTCGCACAGCTCCCGCAGCAGCGGCGCAAGCTTGTCGGGGCCGAGCGAGCAGTTGAGCCCGATCGCGTCCGCGCCGAGGCCGGTGAGCGTATGCGCCATCGACGCGACGGTGCAGCCCGTAAACGTGCGGCCCGACTCCTCAAACGACATCGTGACCAGCACGGGCAGGTCCGTGTTCTCCTTGACCGCCAGCAGCGCGGCCTTGGCCTCGTAGAGGTCGGTCATCGTCTCGATGACGGCGAGGTCGGCGTCCGCCTCCGCGCCCGCGAGGGCGATTTCCCTGAACAATTCATAGGCGCGCTCGAAGGGCATCGTGCCCATCGGCTCTAAAAGCTCGCCGAGCGGGCCGACGTCGAGCGCGACCTTAACGCCCGTGCCTGCGGCGGCCTCCTTCGCGAGCGCGACGGCGGCAAGCACGATCTCGCGCACGCTCTTGCCCGTGCGCGCGAGCTTGAGCGCGTTCGCGCCGAAGGTGTTGGCGTAGATCACGTCGCTGCCGGCGGCGATATAGTCGCGGTAGACGCCCTTTAAAAGCTCCGGCTGCTCCAGATTCAGCAGCTCCGGCACGCCGCCTGGCTTGAGCCCGCGGCTCTGGAGGACGGTGCCCATCGCGCCGTCGAGGATCATGATTTTGTTGAAATTCAGCGGCTTAGACGGCACAGGTCGTCCCTCCCTTTCGGTATTCGCAGGTCTTGTTCATCGCGCAGTACCCGCAGCCGCGCACGCGGGCGGGCTGGGGCTTGTCCGACACGCCGACGACGGCGGTGACGGATTTGGACGGCGTCATCAGGAAGCTGTCGCTCAAATGGATGCCGAGACGGCGCTCCGCGTCCAGCGCGGCAAGCACCGACGGCTGGAGCGACAGCGGCAGGTCCCCGTAGCCCGGGGAAAAGCGGTCGGTGAGGTATCGCCCGGGAAACCGCTCCGCGATCTCGGCCTCCGCGGCGTCGCAGCCGCTCTCGACCCACGCGCTGCCGCAGGCGTCGAAAATGACCGCCTCGCCCATGTCGCGGCGCTCCAGCGCGCGCAGCCGCCGCTCGAACTCGATGCCGAGCGTACAGCACAGCAGCACCGCCGTGTCGCAGTCTTGCAGCAGCTTCTTCGCGAGGCCTCCGGTCAGCGTCACGCCGCTGCCGGCGAGCGTCACGCCCTCGCCGCCGCGTTCCAGCGGGAACGCGCGGTAGACGTGTTTGGGCCGCAGGCTCTCCGTGAGCTTCGCCGCCGTGCGCCCGACCTGCGCGCGCAGGCCGTCCGGCGTTTCGCCGCGAATACTGAGGTAGCGCAGAACCTCGTCGATGAGCTCTTCCATACGCCGCCCCCCTTCACGCATTTTGAGAGATTATAACACAACGGAGCGCATGCGTACAGTTTTTTTGGATAATTTTGTGGTTGACATTACATTTAAATGCAGTTACAATGCGAACAGTTGAATACCAAAAGACTTTGAAGGAGAATCCGCGTTTTTTAAACGCTTCAGAGAGCCGGCGGTCGGTGCGAGCCGGTGCGGACGGGAAACGCGGTCTGGCTCCCGAGTCGGCTTTGCGAACGCAAGGGATATTCCTCGGAATGAGACGCGCGTTTCCGGCGCAGGTTTTATTGGTCTGAACAAGGAAGAGGCGGAAGCCATACTTTGTATATGGCGGCCGGCGAGGACGACGTTCAGGACGATAAAGGCGGGCCGGAAGGTGCGTAAGCTTCGGAGGTAATCCCCCCCTAGTAGTGAAGCCCGGACGCCCCGTTACAGGCTAAGGACTTATCGCGCGGCAAATCGCGCGAAAGCATTTGACGCCGTTTTGTTGCTCGCCGTTTGCGCGGCAGCCGCGGAATACGGCCGATAAAGAAAGCGCCGCTTTCTGTATGCGTCGAGTCCGAAAGAGGTCGTATCTGTGAGGATGCGGCAATCAGGGTGGTACCGCGAATGTAGATTCGTCCCTGAAGCCAAAACGGCTTCAGGGACTTTACTTTTGCTCCGCAAAAGAAAGCGATGATCGCCAAGCCCCCGCCCCTCCTTCCGTCGGGGCAAAAGGGGCTTGATGCGGAAACAATATTGCCCGAAGCCACGAAAAGGAGACTTTGGATATGGAAGAAGTAAAACTCAGCGACGTAACGATGAAAGCCCTCGGCGGGCAGTTGTCGTTCAAGGAGAAGATCGAGCTCGCGAAGCTGCTCGACCGCCTCGGCGCGAGCGTCATCGAGCTTGAGGGCATCGAGAGCGCCAAGGTCGACGCGCTGCGCGTCAAGTCCGTCGCCACGGCGGTCAAGGAGAGCGTCGTCGCCGTGCCGGTCGCGCTGACGCGCGACGGCGTGGACGCGGTGTGGAACGCGCTGCGCGACGCGAAAAAGCCGCGTTTGCAGGTCGTGACGCCGACGAGCACGGTGCAGATGGAGTACATCTGCCACAAAAAGCCCGACGCGATGCTCGCGCTGATCCGCGAGCTGGTCGCGTATTGCCGCGAGAAGACGGAGAATGTCGAGTTCGTCGCGGACGACGCGACCCGCGCCGACGCTTCGTTCCTCGCGAGCGCGGTCAACGCCGCCATCGAGGCGGGCGCGGCCACCGTCACTGTCTGCGACACGGCGGGCGCGATGCTCCCGCGCGAGTTCGCCAAATTCTTTGAAACCCTCTATGAAACGATTCCCGCCCTGCGCGGCGTTTCCGTCGGCGTCGCGTGCTCCGACGCGCTGGCGATGGCGGACGCCTGCGCCGTGACCGCGGTGCTCCGCGGCGCGCGGGAGGTCAAGGCGTCGGCATATCCGGCGGACGGCGCGTCGCTGTCGAACGTCGCCAAGGTGCTGCAAGCCAAGGGCGAGGGCTTCGGCGTGCGCGTCGGCGCGCGCACCACGGAGATGAAGCGCGTCGTCGGCCAGATCGCGCGCATGTTCGAGACCGGCAAGGGCGCGCTCTACGACGGGCTGGGCGGCGACGAGCACGCGGGCCTGACGCTTTCCCAGCACGACGACAAGGCCGCCGTGCTGCAAACCGTCGCCAAGCTCGGCTACGAGCTGAGCGAGGAGGACGGCGAAGCCGTGTGGGAGGCGTTCTCCCGCATCGCGAAGCACAAGGACGCCATCGGCGCGCGCGAGCTGGACGCCATCGTCGCCTCCGCCGCGATGCAGGTGCCGACGACCTACGCGGTCAAGAGCTACGTCGTCAACTCCGGCAGCGGCATCACCGCTATGGCGCACCTGAAGCTGGAAAAGAAGGGCAAGGAGCTGGAGGGCGTCGCCCTCGGCGACGGCCCCATCGACGCGGCGTTCCTCGCGCTCGAACAGGTCACGGGCCGGCATTGCGAGATGGACGACTTCCAGATCCGCACCGTCACCGAGGGCCATGAGGCTATGGGCGAGACGGTGGTGCGCCTGCGCTCGAACGGCAAGCTGTATCCGGGCCGCGGCATCTCCACCGACATCGTCGGCGCGAGCATTCGCGCCTACGTCAACGCGCTCAACAAGATCGCCTATGAGGAGGGCGAGACGTGATGAACCACGTCATTGGAGACGCCATTTCGCTCGCCGCTTGCGCGGCAACCGCGAAATATGGCGATAAAAATCCTCCATGTGAGAGGAAGCATCAAAGGCAATACCGCAATATGTCCCAAAATTACTTGCTGAAAGCATACGGAGGATTTTTATGAATCTCTCGTTCTCCACCCGCGGCTGGGGCTTTGGCTGGGACGAGGCGCTGGACCTCGCCGAGGAGATGGATTTCGGCGGCGTCGAGCTTTACAACCTGCAAAACCTCCCCGCGCTGACCGAACGCGGCGGCGCGTTCCATAAATATAATGTGGCGGCGACGGTCCGCGCCCTGCGCGACCGCAGGCTCGCCGTTCCCTGTTTCGACACGTCCTGCGACGTGTCCGCCGCGCCGGACTGCGTGCCGACGCTCGAAACGCTGCTCGCGCTCGCCGCCGAGGCGCGGGTGCCGTACGTCTCCGTCCTCGCGCATGAGGAAACGGAGTCGCTGGTGCGCGAGCGGCTCGATCATCTGCTGCCCGTCGCGGAGAAAAGCGGCGTGACGCTGCTGCTCAAGACCAGCGGCATCTACGCCGACACCGCGCGGCTGCGCGCGCTGATGGACGACTACGCCAGCGACTGCCTCGGCGCGCTCTGGCACATGCACCACCCCTGCCGCGACCGCGGCGAAAGCCCCGACACGACCATCAAGAACCTCGGCGCGTACGTCAAGCACGTCCACCTGCGCGACAGCGACGACGCGGAGCATTACAACCTCGTCGGCGAGGGTTCGCTGCCCATCGCCGAGCTGATGCGCGCGCTCGGCTCCATCGACTACGACGGCTTCATCTCGCTGGAGTGGAAGCCGGAGTGGATGGCGGATTTGCAGGACGCTGAGGTCATCTTCCCGCACTTTGTCAACTACATGAGCCGCTTTGGCAGCACGCGCGGCAAGAAAAAGAGCCTCTATTTCAACCACGACGGCACGGGGCAGTACGTCTGGAAGAAGGACGAGCTGGTCAACCTGACGTTTTCGCAGGTGCTCGACCGCATGGTGGAGGAGTTCCCCGACCAATACGCGTTCAAATACACGACGCTCGACTACACGCGCACCTACTCCGAGTTCCGCGACGACGTGGACGGCTTCGCCCGCGCGCTCATGTCGATGGGCGTCCGCGCGGGCAGCAAGGTCACGATCTGGGCGACGAACGTCCCCGCGTGGTACATTACGTTTTGGGCGGCGGCAAAGCTCGGCGCGGTGCTCGTCACGATGAACACGGCATACAAGATCCACGAGGCGGAGTACCTGCTCCGCCAATCCGACACCCACACGCTCGTGATGATCGACGGCGCGCTGGATTCCGACTATAAGGGCATCATCAACGAGCTGTGCCCCGAGATCGCGAAAGCAAAGGCCGGCGAGCCGCTGCACTGCAAGCGCCTGCCGTTCCTGCGCAACGTCGTCACCGTCGGCTTCAAGCAGCCGGGCTGCCTCACCTTCGACGAGGCGATGGCGCGCGCGGATATGACGCCGGTCGAGGACTTGGCGCGCATGGCGGCGCGGGTACGGCCCGACGACGTGTGCAACATGCAGTACACCTCCGGCACGACGGGTTTCCCCAAGGGCGTGATGTTAACCCATTACAACGTCGTAAACAACGGCAAGTGCATCGGCGACCGCATGGGCCTCTCCACCGCCGACCGCATGATGATCCAAGTCCCGATGTTCCACTGCTTCGGCATGACGCTGTCGATGACCTCCTCGATGACCCACGGCGCGACGATGTGCCCGATGCCGTACTTCTCCGCGAAGTCGTCGCTCGCGTGCATCAATCAGGAAAAAATCACCTGCTTCAACGGCGTGCCGACGATGTTCATCGCGATGTTCAACCACCCCGACTACCGCAAGACCGACTTCTCCTACATGCGCACGGGCATCATGGCCGGCTCCGGCTGCCCGCCGGAGCTGATGAAGCGCGCCGCGCAGCCGGACGAGATGCACATGACCGGCATCGTGTCCGTCTACGGCCAGACCGAGTGCGCGCCGGGCAACACCATGTCCGCGTGGACGGACTCGCTCGAAGTCCGCACCGAAACCGTCGGCTACGCGTTCCCCCACGTCCGCTGCAAGGTCGTCGACCCCGAGACGGGCGAGGAGGTTCCCGACGGACAGAACGGCGAATTTTGCGCCAAGGGCTACAACCAGATGAAGGGCTACTACAAAATGCCCGACGCCACCGGCGAGACCGTCGACGCGGACGGCTGGCTGCACTCCGGCGATCTGGCCTGCCGCGACGCGGACGGCAACTACCGCATCACGGGGCGGCTCAAGGACATGATCATTCGCGGGGGCGAGAACATCTACCCGAAAGAGCTGGAGGAGTTCCTCTACACCCATGAAGCGGTCAAGGACGTGCAGGTCATCGGCGTGCCGGACGAGAAGTACGGCGAGGAAGCGATGGCGTGCATCGTGCTCCGCGAGGGCAGCGGCGTGAGTATCGACGATATCCGCGCGTTCTGCGTCGAGCGCCTCGCGCGGCACAAGGTGCCGCGGTACATCGAGTTCGTCGAGGGCTTCCCGATGAACGCCGCGGGCAAAGTTTTAAAGTACAAAATGCGCGAGGACGCGGCGAAGCGTCTCGGCCTATAGCGCAATAAATTGCGCTATAGGCCGGAACATGACGCCATTTCGCGCGCCGCTCAAGCGGCAACCGCGAAATATGGCGACAAAATCCTCAAGAGGATTTTGCGGATAATCGCGCGCGGAGGATTTTACATGAACAGAAAAAATTTTGTCACTATGGACGGCAACGAGGCCGCCGCGGTCATGGCGTACCCGTTTACCGAAATCGCCGCCATCTACCCCATCACGCCGTCGAGCCCGATGGCGGGCATGACCGACGCGTGGAGCGCGAAGGGCCGCAAAAACCTGTTCGGCCAAACCGTCACGCTCACCGAAATGCAGTCCGAGGCGGGCGCCATCGGCGCGGTGCACGGCGCGATCCAGGCCGGCGCGCTCGCGACCAGCTTCACGTCCTCGCAGGGCCTGATGCTGATGATCCCCGTGCTCTACCGCATCGCGGGCGAGCGCCTGCCCGCCGTGCTGCATGTCGCGTCGCGCACCGTCGGCACGCACGCCATGAGCATCTTCGGCGACCACAGCGACGTGATGGCGTGCCGCGAGACGGGCTTTGCCCAGCTCTCCACCGGCAGCGTGCAGGAGGTCGCCGACCTCGCCGCCGTCGCGCATCTGGCGGCGATCGAAAGCAGTATCCCGTTCATGCATTTTTTCGACGGCTTTCGCACCTCGCACGAGATCAACAAGATCGAGCTGCCCGACGTGGACGCGGTGATCGGCCTGCTCGACCGCGGCGCGCTCAAGCGCTTTAAGGACCACGCGCTCAACCCCGAGCACCCGACGCTCCGCAACACGGTGCAAAACGGCGACGTATACTTTCAGGTGCGCGAGGCGAACAACCCCGATTACGCCGCGCTGCCCGACGTTGTCGAGCGCTACTTTGCGAAAATCAGCGCCTTGACAGGCCGCGAATACCACCTCTTTAACTACTATGGCGACGGCGACGCCACCGACGTCGTCATCGCGATGGGCTCCGTCTGCGGCACGGCGCGCGAGGCCGTCGACGCGCTGCGCGCCGAGGGCCGCAAGGTCGGCTGCTTGCAGGTGCATCTGTACCGCCCGTTCTCCATTGAGCATTTCCTCGCGGCGCTGCCCGATACCACGGAGCGCGTCGCCGTGCTCGACCGCTGCAAGGACATGGGCGCGCTGGGCGAGCCGCTGTGCGAGGACGTCTGCACGGCGTTTCTGCGCGCGGGCCGCAATATCCGCGTCGTCGGCGGGCGCTACGGCCTTTCCTCCAAGGATACCGAGCCGTCGCAGCTCGTCGCCGTGTTCGACAACCTCGCGTCGGAAAGCCCCATCAACGGTTTTACCGTCGGCATCGACGACGACGTGACGCACCTCTCGCTGCCGCTCAAGCCCTTCGACCACCCCGATCCCGAGACGGTGTCCTGCAAGTTCTGGGGTCTCGGCGGCGACGGCACCGTCGGCGCGAACCACAACACCATTCGCATCATCAACGACACCACCGAGAAGTACGGGCAGGCGTACTTTGAGTACGACTCAAAGAAGTCCTTCGGCGTCACGAAGTCGCATCTGCGCTTCTCGTCGCACCCCATCGAGAGCAGCTACTACGTCAAGCAGGCGGATTTCGTCGCCTGCCACAATCCCACGTTCATCAACCAATACGACGTGGCGCGGGAGCTCAAGGACGGCGGCACGCTGCTGCTCAACTGCCGGTGGACGCCCGACGAGCTGGAAGAAAAGCTCTCCGCCGCGGTGAAGCGTACGCTCGCGGAGAAGCGCGCCGAGTTCTACATCATCGACGCGACGGATATCGCCGAAAAGCTCGGCCTCGGCAGCCATACCAACACCGTTTTGCAGTCGGCGTTTTTCTCGCTCATGGAGATCATTCCCAAGAACGAGGCGCTCCGCGAGATGAAGAACGCCGCCCGCAAGGCGTACTTTGCCAAGGGCGACGAGGTGGTGGCGAAAAACGTCGCCGCCATCGACGCCGGCGCCGACGCGCCGGTGCGCATCGAGATTCCGGAGGCGTGGAAAACCGCCTCCGACGCGCCCGTCGGGGAAGCGGAGCTTCCGGCCGTCGTCAAAAATATCCTGTTCCCCATCAACCGCCAGAAGGGCGACGATCTGCCGGTCAGCACGTTCCGCGCGTATCGCGACGGACACATCGACATGGGGCTGACCGCGTTTGAAAAGCGCGGCATCGCGACGCATATCCCGCGGTGGGACCCCGAAAAATGTATCCAGTGCAACCGCTGCTCGCTGGTCTGCCCGCACGCGGTCATTCGCCCGTATCTGCTTGACGGCGAAGAAAAAGCCGCCGCTCCCGCGGGGTTTGCGACCGTTCCCGCGAACGGCGCGGCCAAAAAGGCTTCCGAACCGCTGCACTTTACCATGCAGGTCTCCGCGCTCGACTGCACGGGCTGCGGCTCCTGCGCGTCGGTCTGCCCCGCCAAGGAAAAGGCGCTCCACATGGTGCCCGCCGAATTTACCGATGAGCAGCGGGCCTGCTGGGACTACGCCTTGACACTCTCCGACAAGGGGGAGCTGTTCGACCTTTACAGCATCAAGGGCAGTCAATTCCGCCAGCCGCTGGTCGAATTTTCCGCCGCCTGCGCGGGCTGCGGCGAGACGCCCTACGCCAAGCTGCTGACGCAGCTCTTTGGCGAGCGCGTCTATTGGGCGAACGGCACCGGCTGCTCGCAGGCGTGGGGCGCGCCGATGCCCGGCATTCCTTATACGCTGAATAAACGCGGTTTCGGCGTCGCGTGGACGAACAGCCTGTTCGAGAACAACGCGGAGCTGACGCTCGGCATGTTCCTCGCCGTGCGCCAGCAGCGCGAGAACGTCAAGGCGAAGGTCGAGACGTATTACGCCGAGACCGGCAGCGAGCTTGCCAAAGCATGGCTCGACGCCTACGACGGCTTCGACGCCTCGCGCAAGGCGAGCGACGCGCTGATCGCGGAGCTGGAACGAGTCAACAGCGTGCTCGCGAACGAGATTCTGGAGCGCAGGGACCAATTAGCCAAGAAATGCTTCTGGATGTTCGGCGGCGACGGCTGGGCCTACGACATCGGCTTCGGCGGCCTCGACCACGTGGTTGCCAGCGGCGAGGACATCAACGTGTTCGTCATCGACACGGAGGTCTACTCCAACACCGGCGGCCAGAGCTCCAAGGCGACGCCGCTCGGCGCGGTGGCGCAGTTCGCGTCCAGCGGCAAAAAGAGCCGCAAGAAGGACTTGGGCGCGATCTTCCGCACCTACGGCAACGTCTACGTCGCGCAGGTCGCGATGGGCGCCGACCCGAACCAGCTCATCCGTGCCATTAAGGAGGCCGAGGCGCACAAGGGCCCGTCGGTCATCGTCGCGTACACGCCCTGCTCCGCGCACGGCATCAAGGCGGGCATGGCGAACGTGCAGGCGGAGATGAAGCGCGCGGTGGACTCCGGATATTGGCTGCTGTACCGCTACGATCCCGAACGCGAGCAGCCGATGACCGTCGACTCCAAGGCGCCGAGCATGGCGTACGAGGACTTCCTGGACGGCGAGACGCGCTACGCGGCGCTCAAGCGCACGTTCCCCGAGAACGCGAAAGCGCTGTTCTCCGCCGCGACAAAAGAGGCGGACGAGCGGTACAAGGAGTACAAGCAGCAGGAGACGCTGCGGAAAGAGATTTGAGAAAAGGAAAGGCGAGCGAACAACCGCTCGCCTTTTTCTGTATAAAATCTTCCAGAATTTTCAAAGACTTTCGGTGGCGGAAAAAATCGGCGGTACAGGCTCAATCCCAAATTCTGTGTAAACGTCAAAACGTGATGTAAAACAGGGCAATAATATGGTGCGGGAGCCATGCTCCCTTGCCAACAGTATAGGCAGGAAACGGAACGCATGTCAAGGACGGTAGCCGGGCTCTCTCAAAAAGGGAAACTAAAGAAACCTATTATTCCGACCTCTCCTTATCCTCATTTTTAATCATATTTTTTATTACAATTTCAATAATCTCTAACACAGCGCACGTTGGAACGATATAAACGACCAACATTAACAAATGTGCTCTCAATGTTCCCGATGCGAAATATGCTGCTACGGAAATTGGAGCAATTAGGAAAAAGGCAATCATTACAACGCGGTCAATTATCCGCAATAGTTTTTCCTTCGACACTTTCCCCATTTTCGCATTCTTGCTCATCGTCTCCACCTCTTTCCGCTATCATCATATCCCATCCTCCGCCGCGCGTCAACGCCGCAAAAATCTTCCAACGCTCTCCTTGGATAAATTGGCGCGATTTTCAAAGACTACCCTTTGGAATCGAAACCGACAAAGGAGTTTTACCGATATGAAAGCAACCGGAATCGTACGACGCATCGACGACCTCGGACGGGTCGTCATTCCCAAGGAGATCCGCCGCACCATGCGTATCCGCGAGGGCGACCCGCTGGAAATCTTCACCAATAAGGACGGCGAGGTCATCTTCAAGAAATATTCCCTGCTCGGCGGCGTGGACGAGTTCGCCGCGCAGTTGTGCGAGACGCTGAGCAAAACCACCGGCGCCACCGTCGCCGTCACCGACCGCGACAGCGTCATCGCCGCGGCGGGCGGCGCGCGGCGCGACCTCATCGGCAAGCACATCTCCCCGCAGCTCGAGCAGATCATGGAGGACCGCGGCATCTACCGCGCCAGCGCCGACGAGCGCAGCGTGTTCGTCACCGAGTCCCTCGACCGCTACTGCGCATCCATTGCCGCGCCCATCATCTCCGAGGGCGACGCGCTGGGGCTTGTGGTGTTTGTGTCCAACGAGGGCGACCCGCCCGCCGGAGAGACCGAGTACAAGCTGGCGCAGACCATCGCGGGCTTCCTCGGCAAGCA
>JAFTGG010000208.1 GCA_017458025.1 Oscillospiraceae bacterium
AAGATTTCCTTTGCCCGAAAAATGCCGATCAGGTCGAGAGCCCCGTCGATTTCCAGCGCTTTATCCAGCTGTAGCAGCGCGTCCTCGACTTTCCCGAACAAGCCGAAGTATAGTTTCTTGTAAAGTGTTAGTTCTTTTTCTTGCTCTGCCATAACATCGTCCTCCCAAAATAAAAAGTGGCGCAGCCGAAGCCGCGCCACGAAAAACGCGACTCCGTTTGCTGCGACACAAACCTTTGTTCCATCCACAGGGGAGTACAAAGTTGGAGAGCGTTTTTGCCAGATGACAAAACTCCCCCAGAGGAATGGAAAATATTTGGTTTGTGTCGCAAAATTACATTACCATAAACCGATCAAAAGCGCAAGAAAAATCATTCGACAAGATTCGACTGTTCTTGCAAATATTAAAAGGCACAAAACCTTGCGTTTTGCGCCTTTCTGTTATACAATATCTGACAAGCAAGAGGGGAACGGCTTGAACAAAGAAATAACCGCCCCAAAGCAAAGGAACGGCATTTCTTCAGACAAAATATTTTGAGGAATGGCCGAGCCTGCGCCATCAGGCTGCCCCTCTTGCCCCTAGGATAACAGAGCGGGTCGGAGAAGTCAAGCGAAATTTGCCGGAGCATGGAAGAAAGGAAGTGAGCGCATGGAGGTCCGCGTCGAGCATGACAGCATGGGCGAGGTCGAAGTCCCCGCCGAGCGCTATTGGGGCGCGCAGACCGAGCGCTCGCGCCGGAATTTCCCCATCGGCGTCGGGCTTGAGACGATGCCGCGGGAGATCCTTCACGCGTTCGGTATCCTGAAGCGCGCGGCGGCGCGGGTCAACTACGCGCTGCTGCCCGACAAGATGACCGAGGAGAAGTGCGCCGCCATTTTCGCGGCGGCGGACGAGATCATTCGCGGACGGCTCGACAACGAGTTCCCGCTGGTCGTCTGGCAGACCGGCTCCGGCACGCAGACCAACATGAACGTCAACGAGGTCGTCGCCCGCCGCGGCGGCGAGATGGCGGATATCGAGGGGCTGCTGCACCCGAACGACGACGTGAATATGTCGCAGTCGTCAAATGACACCTTTCCCACCGCGCTGCACATTGCCGCGGCGCTCGCCGTCGAGGACAAGCTGCTGCCCGCGGCGGAGGCGCTGATCGGGACGCTCAAGTGGATCGAGGACGAGTACGCCGACGCGGTCAAGTCCGGCAGGACGCATTTGCAGGACGCGGTGCCCATCACGTTTGGACAGGAGGCGTCCGGCTGGCGGACGAGCCTCGAACGCGACTGCGAGCAGCTCAGGGCGGCGCTGCCCGGGCTGTATGAGCTGGCGCTCGGCGGCACGGCGGTCGGCACGGGCCTCAACGCGCCGGAGGGCTTCGATACCGCCGTCGCGGCGGAGATCGCGAAGCTGACCGGCAAGCCGTTTGTCACCGCGCCGAACAAGTTCCACGCGCTCACGAGCCTCGACGAATTGGTGTTCGCCCACGGCGCGATGAAAGCGCTCGCGGCGGACATGATGAAGATCGCGAACGACGTGCGCTGGCTGGCTTCCGGCCCGCGCTGCGGACTCGGCGAGCTGACGCTGCCCGCCAACGAGCCCGGCTCGTCCATCATGCCCGGCAAGGTCAACCCGACCCAATGCGAGCAGGTGACGATGGTCGCCGTGCAGGTCATGGGCAACGACGCGGCCATCGGCTTCGCCGCCTCGCAGGGCAACTTCGAGCTGAACGTGTTCCTGCCCGTGACGGCGTACAACTTTTTGCAGTCCGCGCGGCTGCTGAGCGAGTCCGTCGCGTCGTTCGACGAGCGCTGCATCAGCGGGCTCAGGGCAAACCGCGACAAAATGCGCGAGAACCTGCACCGTTCGCTGATGCTGGTGACGGCGCTCAGCCCGCACATCGGCTACGAGAACGCCGCCAAGGTGGCGAAAAAGGCGTACGACGACGACATGTCGCTCAAAGACGCCTGCGTTGCGCTCGGCTTTCTGAGCGCGGAACAGTTTGATGAAGTTTTCCACCCGGAGGATATGGTGTGAAACATTGCCGCTGCAAGCGAATTATGGCGCTGCTGCTCGCGCTCATGTTGAGCGCGGGTATGGCGCCTTGCGCTTTTGCGGAGGATTACTCGCTGGAGAGCTACTCGGACGTCAAACGCAACGCGTGGTATGTGCCCGGCGTGCGCTATTGCCTCGAACACGGGCTGATGACGGGCTACGGGAGCTATATCAAGCTCTTCGCGCCGGATTCGCCGGTCACTCGCGCGCAGGTGGCGACGATCCTCTGGCGTCTTGAGGGCGCGCCGGTGACGGGGCTTTCGATGCATTATACCGACGTGCCGGAGGGCGTCTGGTACGAGGACGCGGCGCGCTGGGCGCTGTCGGCGGATATGATGGGCGGCACCGCGGCCACGACCTTTTCGCCCGACGACCCGATCACGCGCGAGCAGCTCGCGGCGATTCTGTGGCGCTACGCGCAGTATTTGAACGGCGGATATATGCCGGTGGTGTCGGACGCGTCGTATTGGAATTTCCGCGACAGCGACAAGGTCAGCGACTACGCGGCGGAGGCGATGGAGTGGGCGTACGCGCTCGGCATCATTACCGGCCAGCGCGACCAGACGGGCGAAGACCTGCTGGTGCCGTGGGGGACTTCGAGCCGCGCGGTGACGGCGACGATCCTGATGCGGTTTTGCCTGGATATGGGGATCGACGGGTGAGCGTCGTTAATTTTGCGCCGGAAACCACAGTCCGGCGGTCCAGACGCCGATCCAGAGCAGCAGCGCCGCCGCGCAAATCGCCGCGGGGAGGAATACCAGCGCCGTTTTCGCGCCGCGCGTCTCGTAGGCTTTGCGCATGAGGACGCTCGCGACCGCCATCGGGAGCGTGCCGAGCGCGAGCCAATCCACCGCCAGCTCCCAAAGCTGCTTGGGCAGCATAGCGTCCGGGAACGGGACATAGCGGGAGCGGGAGAGGAAGATGCATACCAGCGCGAAAACGATGAGAGCGCCGAGGGCATAAATGATGGTGACGAGCGTTTTTTTCATAAGGAGGGTTCCTTTCTTACATGGACGTGAGGAACGTGAGCAGACCGAAGTACATTGCGGCGACAACTGCGCAGAAAATGGCTATCGGCAGTATGATTTGTCTCCAACTTTTAGCGCGGGCGCCCTTTGCCGCCGCATAAATGGTCACCGCCAGCAGGGCGATAACAAGCAAGCCCAAAATACCGGTGAATCCCATTTTCGTTTCCCTCAATACAGGCACAGCAGCGAGAGCGTCACCGCGCCGAAGTACATCCACACGCGGAACGTCTTGCCGCCTTTTGCCGGCCGCGCGGGAATATGCGGGGTCAGCGACCACGCGGCGCAGCCGCAGCCGAACGCAAGCACGCAGACGAGCCACGTCGATTGCAGGCGTTTGGGCGTGAAGCCGTAAATGTCGATATACAGCGCCAGCTTGGAGAACGCGACGACCGCCAGAAGAAAGCTTTCCGCCAGCAGCGCGAGGCACAGCGCCCTCGTGCTTTTTTGCGTCCGCGCGTCCTCACGCGCTGTGCGCGTGACCAACCAAAGCAGCGCGAAGTTGACCGCCATGACCTTGCACAGCTCGAAAAAGCCCTGCCGCGCGTACTCCGCGACGCTGAACCCCTCGGGCGGCGCGCCCGTGAACGCGCCGAACAGATAGCGCGCTTGTACGGCGAAGAAGGCGAGGTACAGCAGGCAGAACAGCGCCAACAGCACGAGCCAGACGCGCTCCGGCACGCCGCGCAGCATTTCCAGCGTTTCGCCGATGCCCGCCGCGCGCTTGCGCAGCGCGGCCTTGTCCTCGCGCAGCGCGCCGGCGAGCAGGCCGAACAGATACGCGCCGACGGGGAGGCTCAGCAGGAAGCGGAACAGGAAGCTGCTGAGCTCGATCTTCCACTCGAAGCGGAGCGAATCCAGAAAACCGGAGACCAGATCGGCAAAGCCGCTGTCCGCGCTGACCAGAAGGTTGACCGCCCACCACAGCAGGCCCAGCGCGGCGGCGCTCATGACGAGCGACCACCCGACGGTCTCCGCCTTCGGCTTTTCGCGCTTCTCCCCGCCGCGCAGGCGGGAGAGGGTACAGCCCACCGTGCGCAGGCGCAGAAAGAAGTGCTTGAACGGGAACACGACGAAGCCGTCGAGCGCGTCCAGCGGCAGCAAATGCCCGCTCTCGCCGTCCAGCAGCGCGTCCGAGCGCGAGAGCGCCCACCACACCGCGAAGATATGGAGGAACAGAGGCGCGCTGCTGTAAAACAGAGTCCAGGCGTCGCAGTAGTCCTCCCGCCATGCGCGGCAGCGATTCAGCGCAATGGCGGCGGTGACGATCAGCAGACAGCCAAGCCACACCCAGCTTTCGCGGGAACGCGGCGTATCGCGGTGCAGATACTCGGTCAGCGCAACAAAGGCGAGGACGAATACCACGATACAGACGTGCAGATACCATGTGTCGTATCCGGTGAACAAGAGCCTGTCGACGGAGAGGTATGCCAACACGTACATCAAGAGCGCCGCGATTTTTTCCCGTGTCGACGCCATGAACGGGACGCGTTCGGGTTCTGTTTTCGCCTGTTCGGAGGCGTTTTGGGGCGCAACAGGCTGCCCCGAGACCGCCGCGGTCTCCGGTTGATTGGTTTCCATATTCGATTCTCCTTAATTTGATTATTCCCTAAATTCCAAAATGTCGCCCGGCTGACACTCCAGCTCGTGGCACAACGCCATCAGCGTCGAGAAGCGGATCGCCTTTGCCTTGCCGGTCTTTAAAATCGACAGGTTCGCCGGCGTGATGCCGATCTTCTCCGCCAGCTCGCCGCCCGAGATCTTGCGCTTCGCCATCATGACGTCGAGGTTGACCAGAATCTCCATCGCCGCCACCCCTATATCGTCAGGTCGAGCTCGTCCTTCATCGCGATCGCCTGCTGGAAGGCGTTCTTCACGATGCGGACGATCAGCGCCATGAACCCTGCCGCGATGGCGATGAAGCCGAACGGGAGATAGAACATGCAGCTCACGCCGCACAGCACGGCGGCGAGCAGACAGCAATAGCTGATTACGCGCATGTGGCGCACATTTTCGGCGACAAACACCTTGCCGCGCCGGATATTGACGAGCAGCCGCCAGAGCTTCCACAGGCAGACCCACGCAAAGACGCTGCCGCCGAGAATCACGGCCGAAAGCTGGTCAGCGTATTTGAAGTCCCACGCGCGGGTGCCCGCGAACCAATACGCGAACCGGCGACAGCCGATGTCGAGCGCCAGCAGGCAGACAGCAAACACGGCGACGCAGACCTGCGAGAGCACAATGCTCTTGTCCTTGTTCCAATTCATGAGCATCGCCCCCCTTTCTTCGCACAGCATAGCACCATGATTATTGTTTGTCAACAGAAAATTATCGAAAAACAATAAATATTTGCAAAAGCGAACGGGAAGACTGCCAGAGCAGTCTTCCCGTGCTTATACATTATATATTATGTGAGCGCGATATATTATGTGAGCGCGCGGTATAGGATGGTGATGGTCTCCGCGCGGTTGAGCTGCGCGCGCGGACGCAGGCGTCCGGCGTCGCCGACAAACACGCCGAGGCGCACCAGCGCGCCCATTGCCTCGACGGCGTACGCCGAGACGCTGCCGCCGTCGGAGAACTGCGCCAGATCCGCGGCGGCGCCCGGCGCGACGGTCTTGACGCGCCGCAGGGCGCGGTAGAGGTAGAGCGCGGCGTCCTCGCGCGTGATCGCCGTGTCGGGATCGAACCTGCCGGACGTGTTACCGGTGACGACGCCGAGCGCCCGCGCGCCGGCGATGGCGGCGGCGTAGTACTTGTTCTCCGGCACGTCGGAGAAGCTGGCGGTTCCCGCGGACGGGAACGAGCAGGCGCGGCTGAGGAGCAGGATAAAGTCGCCGCGGCGCATTGCCGAGGAGGGGCCGAAGCCGGTGCGGGAGTTGCCGTTGGTCGTGCCGTAATAACGGAAGAAGTCCGCCGCCGGAATCGCCCAGGGATAGTCGCCCATGTCGGAGAAATATCGGGAGTAGACGGGAGGCGTGACGACGAAACGGAGATTACCCGTGTAGCTGTTGCCCTTTGCGTCGCGGACGGTATAGCTGATCTGCGTCGAGCCGCTGAAGCCTGCCTTGGGGAGGAACGAAACGCGGGAGACGTCGGAGATCGGGTAGGTCAGCGCAGGGTCGAGGACGGAGTAGCCGGACAGCGACACGAAGTCGAGGCACAGGGTGCCCGCGTCCGCGGCGGGGCGGGTGAGCGTGAACGTCGCGGGCGCGCCGGAAAGCGCGGACGAGGCGGCGTTGACCAGATCGCTCTGCCGCAGCGCGACCGCCGGCCCCGTGGTGGAGTAGACGAGCGCGCCCGCAGTCCCGCCGATCTCGATTTCCTGCGGCGCGTCGGAGACCGTGGATTCGATCGTGACCGTGCCGTTAAATGCGCGGGCGTTGGTCGGGACGTAGCCGGAGGAGTAGTTCGCGTAGCTGTAGCCGGTGAAGGGAACGGTCACGGAGCCGGTAAAGCCGCTGCTCGCAAGGAAGCTGAGATTCGAGAGGTTGGAATAGCTGTAGTCCGTGCCGGCCGAAACGGACGTGACCTTGCTGCCGCTGAGAAAGTACAGCGTGCCGTCGGAGGACGGGGGCAGCGAGGCGAAGCGGATGCGGTTCAGGGACGAGCCGTTCATCTCCATGCGGGCGACTGAGTAAAAGTCGTCGCGCTCGAAGTAGACGCGCTTGCCGGGCTCCACCGTGTAGTGCAGCGGCGACGCGCCGCCGTCACGGGAAACGACGAAGGTCAGCGTCCCGTCGAAGTAGCGCACGGTCGCGTTGCGAGTGCCGTACCCGCGGAACGGGACGGTGACGGTGCCCTCGAAGTTGTAATACGCCTCAAAGCGGAGGCTGGAGATATAGGGGGAGGAGCTTGCGTAGTAGTCGTAGGCGGTTTGCGCCGTCGTCGTGCCGCCGCCGTAGTACAGCACACCCTCGAACGAGGAGGGCAGGTCCATGAGCCGGATCCGGCTGAAGGTAAAGTCGCCTCCGAGCTCGTCGTGGCACAGGGCGGTAAACTCGGATACGGGTTCGACGGAAACGGAGCCGCCCGGCGTGACTTCATAGGTGAGCGCGCCGCTCGCCGCGTCCGCCGACATGCGGGTGGGGCCGTAGGCCGTGATGGTGATGGTGATGTTGCCGGAGATGGACGAGCCGGCGATGTCGATGCCGGAGAAAGGCAGGATAAAGCTCTCGGAGCGGCCGTTTGCCGGCCTGAAGGCGGGGTTCGGCACGAAGCTCACCTTGTCGACGGACGGGTTGGTGCTGCGGTAGTAGCCCATGCTCGCGCTGACCGAAGCGTCGTAGATCGACTCGCTGAGGTAGTTGTAGTACAGCGCGCCGTACTTCGCGTCGGGCAGGGTAAAGGTGATGTAGCGGAACATGCGGCCGGTGTAGGCGAGGGAGTAGGCGGCGAAGTCCTCCGCGGAGAAGCGCACGGGTTCGCCGTCGGTGGAGTACGAGATGCCGGGCTCCTGCTTGCCGACCGTGATGTAGATGCGGCCGGAGTAGGTGCGCTGGCCGGTGAGGGTGGTCGGGTTCCCGTCGTCGTCAAGCGCCGCGTTGGTAAAGGTGTAGTATCCGTAATAGGCGATCTGCGCCTGTCCGGTGAACGCGGTGTTCGGCGCGAATTGGATATCCTCGAGCTTGCGGTTCGCGTTCGCGTCGTTGTAATAATACCGCTGCAGGCCCGCGACGCCCGCGCCGGGGTCGCTCTCGGCGATATAGCCGTCGTAGAGCGTGCCCTCGTTGGGCGAGAGGGAGATATAGGAGATATAGTTGAGGCCCGTCGTGGTGTCGCCGTTGCTTTTGGCGACGTTCCGGCACTCATTGTTCAGCAGCGCCGCGACGCTGGCGGTGCTGAGCGAGTTGCCGGCGTAGTCGGTGATCGTGGCGGGATTGCCCTTGGAGTCGACGATCACGGCGGCGTCGCTGAACTTGAGCAGGCCGTCCTTGTGGTCCGCCGGCGGCGCGACGTAGATGGGGGCCGCCGTGGAGGTGCCGTAGGGATCGGCGTCGTCCGCCGCGCGGGCGGCGGGAACGAGCGAGAGCGTCAGCGCCAGGCTGAGCAGGAGAGAAAACAGGCGTTTCATCGGAACCTCCCTCATCGGCCATCCCAAGAGGCGGGAATCTCGGCGACGGCGATATAGTTGTCGTCCTCGTCCTTTACGATCCGGACCGTGATCGCCAGCGACTCGGTGCCCATGTTGCTGTATTGGTCGCAGAGGTAGCTGGTGAACGTCATGTAGGTGCCGTTTGTCGCGTTGGTGACGGTGGCGGTGATGGTCTGCGTCTGCACGCCCGCCTTGCCGGTGTCACTTACGCTGATGGCGTTGCTGTTGCTCCTCGCCGTCACCAGATTGCCCAAGTGCACATAACCGGAGGCAGAGTCTCCTAGGATAGGAGCGGTATCGACGCTGTAGAGCGTATCCGCTGTTTCAGGATTGTCGCTTCGCTCCAGATAGTACAGGTATTCGTCAAAGCTGAGGGTGATGGAACCCGAGACGGTATAGGAGGACACGGTCGGCCCGCTGGTATTTACGGTCAGCGCCGCGCTCAGGGTCGTGACGACGGGGTGCATGCTGTCCGGCTTGAACACGGGGTAGATGGCGCGGAAGGCGTAGCCGGAGCCGAGCGCGCTTCTGCCGGTGGTCAGGAAGGCGTATTGCGTCGTCGGGGACATGTATTCGGCGCAGGACACCGAGATGCGCCGGCCGGCGGCTACGTTGAGATTGTGCCCGACGGCGACGACGGAGCCGCTGGAGGAGGCGGTGGCGGCCTGAATGTAAGCCGCGATGACGCTCTTCTCGTCTTCCGTGGCGTATTCGTCGAATACCGAGCCGCTGCTGCCGTTCTCGTTCAGCGCGCGCAGAACCGTGTAGTCGGCGCCTCTATACGTACTCGGCGTGTTTTCAACGCAGACGGTGCTGAATTTCGCGGTCAGCAGCGAGCTCAAAAGCCTGTTGTTATAAACGATCAGCATCCAATCCGCCACGGCGTTGGAATCGCTCGAAATGTAGACGTTGGGGTTCTGGAGGTCCAGCGTAATGATCGGGCGCACGACCTTGCGGGTCGTGAACTTGGAGAGCAGGACCTTTTCGGAATAGACGGCGCCGGTGCCCTGGAGGACGAAGTAGGCGAAGTATTCCGTTTCCGGCTTGAGGTCGGTGACGGAGACGCTGACGGAGCCGGTGCCCGCGCTGGCGGAGCCCCTC
>JAFTGG010000026.1 GCA_017458025.1 Oscillospiraceae bacterium
AGCGCTTCCTATCCGCCGGCGCGGTGCTTGCCGCCGTGCCGGAGCTTACGCCGGTCGGCGGCGACGGCGTCGCGGAGCTGTACCGCGCGCCCGGCCATTGCGGCACGGTGGGGCTGATCCGTCCGCTGACGCACTGCTTCTGCGCGGCGTGCGACCGCATCCGCGTCACGGCGGACGGCAGGCTCAAGCCGTGCCTGCA
The DNA here is from genome assembly GCA_017458025.1 of Oscillospiraceae bacterium. Lineage (GTDB taxonomy): Bacteria > Bacillota > Clostridia > Oscillospirales > Oscillospiraceae > Hominicoprocola. The sequence goes on from JAFTGG010000026.1 coordinate 200, forward strand.
CTCGAACGCCGAGATACCGCTGCGCGGGCTGCACGGCGCGGCGCTCGAAGCCGCGATCCGCAGCGCGGCATATGCCAAGCCGGAGCGGCATCATCTGACGCAAAGCGGCAGCGACACGCCGCGCGATATGAACCAAATCGGAGGTTGACATGGACTTCACCCACTTCAACGAACAAGGCCGCGCCAAAATGGTGGACGTGACCGACAAGCCGCCGTCATACCGCGCGGCGACGGCGGCGGGGACGGTGCGGATGCTGCCGTCCACCGTGGACGCCATTCGCACCGGCGGCGTGCCGAAGGGCGACGTGCTGGCGGTGGCGCAGGTCGCGGGCGTCATGGCGGCGAAGCGCACGAGCGACATCATTCCGATGTGCCATCCGCTCCCGCTCACCGGCGTCGATATCCGTTTCACGCTGCGCGACGACGCCGTGGACATCGAGGCGACGGTCCGCTGCCACGGCGAGACCGGCGTCGAGATGGAGGCGCTGCACGCCGTGTCCGCCGCGGCGCTGACGGTCTACGACATGTGCAAGGCGCTGCAAAAGGACATGGTCGTTTCGGATATCCGGCTGCTGGCCAAAACGGGCGGCAAATCGGGCGATTACCACCGAAAATGACCTTTATTTCAATTTCCTATCAAGGAGGGCTGCTCCTATGGCAAGGGTGCTCGCCGTGTGTACAAGTGCCCGCAAGGGCGAAAAAAAACGCCCCGTCGAGGCGATCCGGCTCAAAATCGACCACGGCATCGCCGGCGACGCGCACGCGGGGAATTGGCACCGGCAGGTGAGCCTGCTGGCGAACGAGAGCGTCGACAAGATGCGTGAAAAAGGGCTGACGCTCGACCCGGGGGACTTCGCGGAGAATATTCTCACCGAGGGCGTCGCGCTGCGCACGCTGCCCGTCGGCACGCGCCTGCGCGTGGGCGAGGCGCTTCTGGAAATCACGCAGATCGGCAAGGAGTGCCACAGCGACTGCGAGATCAAGAAAAAAGTCGGCGTCTGCGTCATGCCCGCCGAGGGCGTGTTCGCCATCGTGAAGCAAGAGGGCGTTGTCCGCGCCGGCGACGAGATTGAGGTAATGGCATGAAGCTCATCAAAACCGAAGACGCGGTCGGGCAGGTGCTCGGCCACGACATGACGCAGATTATCCCCGGCGAGTTCAAGGGCGCGCGCTTTAAAAAGGGCCACATCGTCGCCGCCGAGGATATCCCCGTGCTGCTGAGCATGGGCAAGGAGAACATTTACATCTTCGAGCTGGACGAGGGCAAGGTCCACGAGAACGACGCGGCGGAGCGCATGTGCGCCCTGTGCCTGAACGAGGGCATGAGCCGCGGCGAGGTCAGCGAGGGCAAGATCGAGATTTTTGCCGAGCGCGACGGGTTATTCCGCATTGACCGCGGGAAGCTCAACGCCGTCAACGCCGTGGACGAGCTGATGATCGCGACGCGGCACGGCGACACGGCGGTCAGGGCGGGCGACAAGCTCGCGGGCACGCGGGTCATTCCGCTGGTCATCGAGGAATCGAAGCTTGCCGAGGCGGAGCGCATCGTCGGCGGCAAGCCGATGCTCGCGCTGCTGCCCTACAAGCTCCGCCGCGCGGGCGTCGTCACCACCGGCAGCGAGGTCTACCACGGACGCATCGAGGACAAGTTCACGCCGGTTCTCGAACGCAAGCTGTCGAAATTCGGCATCGCCGTATCACAGCATCTTGTGGTGGACGACGGCTTGGACAATATCCGCGCCGCCATCGACGAGCTGCGCGGCACGGACGTGGACATGATCCTCTGCACCGGCGGCATGAGCGTCGATCCCGACGACAACACCCCCGGCGCGATCAGGGCGAGCGGCGCGCGCATCGTGACTTACGGCGCGCCCGTGCTGCCCGGCGCGATGTTCCTGCTCGGCTATTTTGACGACGGGCGCCCCATTATGGGCCTGCCCGGCTGCGTGATGTACGCGAAGGCGACCATCTTCGACCTTGCGCTGCCGCGCATCGCGGCGGGCGTCGAGCTGACGCGCCGCGATTTCACAGGCATGGGCGAGGGCGGCTTGTGCTTAGGCTGCAAGCCGTGCGTATATCCCAATTGCGGGTTTGGAAAGTCCGCCTTTTCCTGATGGAAAAGAAGAAAAATAACTTTATTGAGGGAATTTATGGACTATTCTGCGAGGGTAATTACCGTAAGCGACCGGAGCTTTCGCGGCGAGCGCGCCGATGAGGGCGGCCCCGCGGTGGCGGAGCTGCTGCGCGGCGCGGGCTACGCCGTGGACAAGATCGTGCTCGTTCCGGACGAGCAGGCGCAGATCGAGCAGGCGCTGCGCGAGGCGGCAAAGGACGGCGCGGCACTGTGCGTCACGACCGGCGGCACGGGCTTCGCGCCGCGCGACGTGACGCCGGAGGCAACGCTCGCGGTGTGCGGGAAGCTGTGCCCGGGCATTCCGGAAGCGATGCGGTACGCGTCGATGCGGATCACGAAGCGCGCGATGCTCTCCCGCGCGCAGGCGGGTATTCTGGAGCGCACGCTCATCGTCAACCTGCCGGGCAGCCCCAAGGGCGCAAGAGAGAATCTGGAAGCGGTCTTGCCCGCGCTTGACCACGGGCTTGAAATGCTGCGCGGCGGACCCGCCGACTGCGCAAAGCCGGACTGATCCTGCTATCGGATAAAAGGCTTACACTTTTTATCCGCCGGCATTTTTCAAACAAGGCCCGCCTCTTACCGGCACAAATAGGAGTACCACCCCTCGGAGGAGGCCTCCTCCGAGACCGCCCAACCGGCTCCAAGGAGCCGGTTTTTCACTTCCGCGGCGCGGTCGTCGATGACGCCGGAGCAGAGGAACGCGCCGCCGTCCTTCAGCAGCGGCCGCACCTTCGGGGCGAGCGCGACGATCACGTCCGCGACGATGTTCGCAACCACGATATCATAGTCGCCGCCGAACTCGCGGGCAAGCTCCTTGTCCGCCGTCACATCGCCCGCGCGGACGGTGTAGCGCGCGCGGTCGACGCCGTTGAGCGCCGCGTTCTCATAGGCGACGTTCACGCAGGTCGGGTCCACGTCGCAGGCAAACGCCCGCTCCGCGCCGAGGCGCAGCGCCGCGATCGACAGGATCCCGCTGCCGCAGCCGAGGTCGAGCACCTTTTCGCCGCCCTTTACCAGCTTATCGAGCGCCGTCAGGCACAGGCGCGTCGTGGCGTGGCTGCCGGTGCCGAAGGTAAGCCCGGGGTTCAGGATGAGCTTGACGCGCTCCGTGTCTCCGGCCTGCTCCCATTCCGGCACGACCAGCAGCCGCTCGCCGATCTCCATCGGCTTATAGAACTGCTTCCAATTGTTCTCCCAATCCTCGTCCGCGACGTTTTCCATCGACAGGATCAGCGGCGCGTACTCGGGGTGCTGCTTTTTGAGCGCCGAGAGCGCGATGCGCACCTGCCCCAGCGTGTGGAAGCCGCCGTCGTCCTCGGGGAGGTAGAACGTCACGCGGCACTTGCCGCGCTTCTCCGCCAGCAGCTTATCGTCGACGTAGTCCCAATACTGCCTGTTGTTTTCGAGGAAGCTTTTGAAATCGCCTTCCTCGTCGATCATCAGCGAATCCACGCCATAGTCGCCGAGAAGGGCGCTCACCGGCTCGATGCCCTGCGGCGTCGTGTCGACGTGAAGCTCCAGCCACTTCATCGCTCGCTGCCGAAGAAGAACAGGCCCAGCGTGCCCGCGCCGGTGTGGGAGCCGATGACCGGCCCGATGTAGTCGGCGCGCACGTCGGTGACGTTGAAGCGCTCCTTGAGCAGGCCCTTGACGAAGTCCACGCTGTCCCACGCGTCGGCGTGGCAAATGAACACGGTCTGCTCCTCCAGCGGGCGGGTGCCCAGCTCGTCCATCTTGTTCACGAGCTCGGTGAGCGCCTGCTTCATGCCGCGCGCCTTGCTGACCGGCGTCAGCTTGCCGTCCTTATCCGTATGCATGACCGGCTTGATGGCAAGCACCGTGCCGATGACCGCGCTGGTGGCGTTGAGCCGCCCGCCGCGGCGCAGGTGGTTGAGGTCCGCGACCGTGAACCAATGGTCCTGATGCGGCGCCGTCTCGCGCACCCAATCGGCGACCTCGTCGATGGTCTTGCCCTTTTTCTTCTCCTTCGCCGCGTGCCAGACGAGCATGCCCTGCCCGCGCGACGCCGCCAGCGAGTCGATGACGATGATCTTCGCGTCGGGGAACTCGCCGCGCAGCTCGTCCGCCGCGATGCACGCGGACTGGTAGGTCGTGGACAGCGCGCTGGAGAAGTTCACGCAGAGGATGTCCCTGCCGGAGGCCAGGATCGGGCGCATGGCGTCGATGAAATCGCCGACGTTGACCGCGGCGGAGGTGCACAGCACGCCCGCGCGGATCTGCCTGTAGAACTCCTCCGGCGACATCTCGGCATGGTCGGGCGTGTCGCGGCGGGTGACGCCGTCCATCGTGAAGGTGAGGGATACGACGACCAGCTCGCTTTCGGCGACCTCGGCGGCGCTGAGGTCGCAGCAGCTATCGGTCATGATGACATAATCGCGCATAGGTGTTAGACTCCTTTAACGTGTTTTTGAAAACTATTTTACCTAAATCCTTATACCACAATCTTACGGGAAAAGCAATCCTTTATTTGCCGACGCAGAATCGCTCAAAAATCCGCGCGACCATATCCTCCCGCGCGGTCCGGCCGGTCAGCTCGCCGAGCGCGTTCGACGCCGCCTCGACCTCGGTGAGCACCACGTCGGGCGTCATGCCGCCGCGCAG
>JAFTGG010000209.1 GCA_017458025.1 Oscillospiraceae bacterium
CCGGCAAAGCCGGTGATCTCGAATACCTCCATGACCGGCTTGGTCACGTTTTTGACCATGAGCGAGCCGCCCTTGCGGCGCATGGTGACGTGTACGCGCTTGAGCGCGCGCAGTCCCGCGCTCGATACGTATTCCAGCTGCGCCATGTCAAGAATGAGCGTTTCGAAGCGTTCCCCCGCCTGGACCATGTGCGCTTCCGCGTCTGCCGCGGTGGTCGTGTCAAGGCGGCCGATCAACTGCAACTCGCCCTCGGTGTCGCGGTTGATGAGTTTCATGTTCAGCATGTCCGTATCCTCCTAAAATTTTTCGTTATGTCAAAAACCAATGTCTTGGTTCTTTGTCTGCTGCACCGTCTTCTCGACGGTCTTCTGCTTTTCGGGTTCCTGCTTCTCCGGTTCCTTTTTCACCGCATAGGGTGAGCTCGGCCCGAAGAGCGACGACTTATCCAAGGCGTTTTCCAGGTCCTTGCCCTTGAGAGCGAACAGCTTATCCTGACCGGGCAAAAGCGCCTCCGACAGCTCCTGCAGGTTCTCTATGCCCGTCGAGCCCCCCGCCGCGTGGAAAACGTCCGGCAGGCCCGATTTTGTATTGCGGATCAGGCTCAGCTTCATGCCCCCAGCCTTCAGTACCGCTGCGTTCTTCTCCGATTCTGTGATTATCCGGTTCTGAAATTCTTCCTCGCTCTCTCCCTCTCCCCGGACAAAGTTCGACGGCTTTTTCGCCTCTTCCATTCCGTCGTTCACCAGCTTCTCCGCCTTTTGATACTCCGGACTCGATTCCGCGTGGCGGTTGTGATCCCGGATGCTCTCGTTGACCGCTTCATAGCGAAGGCGCGCCTTGATGCAGTCCGCGCGCTCCTGCTCGCTGAGCCCCTTCGTGAAGAGCGCGTCGCTGTCCAGCTTCAAAAGCGTTTCCGCGCGCTCATTCTCGCGGTAGACGTCCGCCATCTGCGCCACGCCCTCCATTGCCCAGAGCTCGTGTTCCTGCAACCCCGCCTGCTTCGCCGCCGCGAGGAGCGTCGGATCGCTGCGCAGCAGCTCCGCGCAGCGGCCGACCATGACCTGGTTCATCAGGTGGGCCGTCTCGTGAAGCGGCTCGTGCCGGTTCTTATTCAGCTGCTGCTTCGCGGCATTTGCGATCAGCGTGCCCAGCTTCTCGGGACGTCCCAGCCGGTAATCTATCAGCGCCATCATCGCGTACTCCCGCCCCGGCTGGACCGCATTTTCAAAATACTGTCCCGCGTTTTCGCGCGGCCGGAACGTTCCGTCTTTCCCGAGAACCATACCCAAATCGCTTGTGTAAAACGTGGCGTGATGAATAGCCGTATCCTCCAGCGTAAACGTCGGATCATCGGCCAAAACCTCTTCATACCGCACCTTTCCGCCGATTTCCGGCTGCATCGCCGCGCATATGGCAAGCGACGCGAACTGGTCGTCCGTGATCTGCTTGCCGCCGATTCGATACCCGCTGAGGTCGATCGGCGTGAGCGTGCTGAACTGCTCCTCCGTGTAAACCCCGCCTTTTTCGCCCGGCTTATGGATGTACGCCTCGTTCTTTTCCGGGTTCGGCCTGTAGAAGTTGCTCAGCGACTCAAGCTGGGCGTCCAGCTTGGAAACATAATCCCTGTCCCGAGCAGCCTGAAACTTCCGTTCTTCCCCTGGGCGCTCCCGGTCCGCCTCCACGGCGATATCCGCTTCCGCGCGCGTAGAGCGGATCTTGTCAAGCCCCTCCTGGAGCTTCGTCTGCCTGTCGTACTCCGCCTTGTCCGAGCGGTACTGCTTTATGTCCCGGTCGTACGCCTCCACGGCCGCCGTGTGCTGCTCCATTGCTTTGTTGTAGTCCGCGACCTCCTGCTTGTAGGCGCGTCCGAACGTGATCGCGTTGGCAAAGCGTCTCCACCCGCTCAGCGGCTTGGGCTCCGTCGGCTTCACCGGCTCCGTGGGCTTCTTCGCGCTGATAATGTTATTCAGTGGCTCACTCAGTAAAATACTGCCGTATGCGGCTTTGATCTGCACCGGTTCCTTCTGCCCCGCGGGAAACGCAAAGACGGTACCCTTTGCGAGCTTTTCTATAAACGCGTCGGACTTCACGTCCGCTCCGCCCTCCAAAGCGTCCTTAAACGTGCCGTCCTCGGCGAGTTCAAAGAAGCGGGGCGCGCCCGTTTTTGTCTTTTCAAAACCCTCCTCGTTGGTGTAGATGCCGAGATATGAGAGTTCTTTGTCGACCCGTTTCTTTAATACGCTGAATCGCTCACGCGTTTCCGGACCGACCTCGCTCACGGGTACGCTGTACTTATGATTCAGTTGGGTCACATCTAATGCCATGACGATCCCTCCTTTTTACATCTTGTCCTCGACGCCGCGCGTTTCCCGCGGCGTTCCTTCCTTTTCCGCTGTCTGCTTCTCCGCTTTTTTTGTTTCCTTTTCCGCCTTTTTATCGGCCTTTTTCGTTTCCTTCTGCGCCTTTTTCTCGGCTTTCTGTTTTTTCTTCTCTTCCTTTTTCTCTTTTCGCGCCTTTTTCTCCTCCTCGGACGCCTTGAGCTCGTTCGCCTTCATGGTGTCCGGCAGGCCATTTTCGAACGCCTTGATCGCGCGGCGCAGCGAGATCCATCCTGTGAGTCCGCGCCCCGTCCACGCCGTCAGCGTGGGCGTCCCGTCCTCCCATGTGAATACAAGTACGACAGGGCGCGTCAGGACATAGCGGATGAGGCAGGCGGTCGCCTCGCTCTGCTCGTTCAGGATGAGCCCGCGTCCGATGTTCTGCATTGACTTCAGGACAGTTTCCATGATGCGCGCCTTGCCATTCTTCGTCTCATACCGCCGGATGCGGCGGCGCACGCCGAGAAGCAGCACCGAGACAGCGCCGTCGCCAAGCCCGATGGGCGTTCTCATGAACGTGCCCGCCGGAACGGCGACCAACTGCCCGTCGTCCGCGAGTACGGCCCGCCCCATCAGCACACGCTTGATCTCCGCTCTTTTCGGATCCTTCACGACGCCGCCTCGTTTTCCGCGGTCTCCGCTTCGCCGGCTTCCTCCGCCGTTTCATACGGCTCGGTCCTACTGTCGGTCAGCAGCATCTCGCCGCCTGTCACCTGAACGTCAAACACAAAGGAGATATTCTCCGTCACATTGTACACGCGCACCTCGGCGGTTCCGTTGGCTCGCGTCTCCAGCTGGACGGTAATGCCCTCGGCGGATACGTCAATGCTGGACACGAACGCCACAAGCGCGTCGGTGCTTTCAGACCGCCAGGACACGCCGCTGTCCGTGTAGCCCTCGGACTCCTCCACGAAAATCGTCAGGCCCTCGTCGCCGCCACGGACGGCAAAGGGATGGCCCGTCTCCTCGCCGCCGCGCACGGTGCCCTGGAAGGTGCGCTCGCGGTGGGAAACAGCCGTTGCCGTGAGCGTGTTCTCCCCGCTGCTCACCGACACGGTGAAGCTCAGCTCCGCGAGCCGGTCCTCTCCGCTCATCAGCGTAAAGGTGATCGCCTCACTGCCCACTTCCGCGCTCGTCAGCTTCACCTCGGTCTTTCCGCCCTTGGTTTTGCCGGTCTCGATCTCCACCGCCGCGCCTTCCGTGCTTCCGACGCTCCACGCGCCGTTCGCCGCGCCCCCGGTCTCCATCGTCAGCGTGATCGTGCCGTTTTCTTTCTCCACCCAGGAGTAGGGATATGGCACGTCGCTTCTGCCGAACCGCTCCCCGCCGCGGCCGCGCATGATGAGCGCGACCGCAGCGGCGATGGCGATGATACCCACTAGCACCGCGCCGGTGATAATCAGGGCCTTTTTGTTTTCAAATATCTCCATGGATCATTCTCCCCCGCCGGCCTCTCCGTCGCCGGCGCTCATGCCCGCTCCGAAGCCTGCGCTGTTCATTTCACTGATTTGGCGCTGCAGGTTCTCCAGCTTTTCCGCTTCAATGATCTTCGAAAGCTCCTCGAGCTGCTTCGCGACCGGATCGCTCTCGTTTTTGACCGTTATGATGATCATCATCTCCGTAGACGCGCTTTCGCTGGACGCGACTCTGATCTGATACACCATCGACTTGTCGGTGTAGTTACGAGGCGGCGCAAAGACGATTTCCTCCTCACCGACGTCGAACGAACCGGTCTGCGGCTGCACGGCGTTCCAGATCGCGGCTTCTCTGCTGTCGGTTGCGGCAGCGACATTTTCGGCGATGCTCTCCGCTGTGTAGCCGCGCGTATCGGTAAGATCCGCCAAGCCGATTGCGTTGTTGGCCGTGTCCACCTCTGCGAGCTGCGCCGTAAAGCCCTCGCTGGAACCGACGATCCTCGGAACGATCCGAATGCTTCTTCCGGACGGCACTAGTATATTCAGGCTGCCGTTCTCCACGCTGTACGAGTTCTCCTCGCCCTCGACGCGAACCTCCGCCGTCATCAGGATGTCCGCCATATTCAGGCGCAATGGCGTACCCTCGACGATCTGCTTCTTTACGTCACTGTGCTTTGTGAACCTGCTTTCGCCAAGCGTGGCGGTCAGAGAATCCAGCGTCCACATGGCGCGCTGCTCCTCAGCCTCCGTCTCCCCGCTGTAAGGCTCCAGCTCGATCCAGCGCAGATCGCTGACATCGGAAAGCAGCATCTCAACCTTGACATTGCTGCCCGCGAGGAAACCTGTCGACCCATCCGCGATATACGGCCGGATATCCCCGTAAGTTCTTGTAAGGAAGTCGCCATACCGGTCAAAGTAGCCTATCGTCATGCGCACGGGCCCGTTGGTGCCGGCGCTCACATCACTCGCCGCGGACAGCGCCGTGGCAAATGTCAGCGTCATCGGCTCGACGGTCCGAGTCCCGTCAACCGTCATAAGGGACGGCACGTTTGTCAACGTGAAGCTCTCCGCAAAGTTGTAGACGCCCTTGGTCTCAACGACTTCCCTGCTCTGGATGGAGACCTCCTCATCCACAACGTACGCCGCGTCGACCGATCCGCTGACCTCCCCCGTCGCCACGATGGAGATACCGGTGATCTCTGCGATGTTCTTCTGGTCAAAGCTCAGACTGATTACCTGTCCCGGACGGATCTGCGAGTAGCCCTGATCGATCAGATACACATAGGGCGAGCGCAGCTCCATGCCGGAGGGATCGTCCGCGCGGTACCATATCGCCACCGCGAGATTGTCGGCCGAAGAAGCGTAATCGTCCGTTACCGCGGACAGCGCTTTGGTCAGCGTGTCGGTCCCAAGCTGGAAATAGACGCGCTGCCGGCGCTCGGTCGTCAAGGTACGGTCGCCGAGTATCATACCGCCAACATTGGTATTACCGTCGCCCGCCAGATCCCACGCCTTGATCACGACGCCGCTGCGCACCTGCTGCACGACGGCATTCACCCTGCCGCGAACGCCGCTGCCCCGCCCGTTGGCAAGAAGAACAGAGTTCAGCACGCCGAATCTCTTGGCATTGAGGCCCGTTACATAGAATACTTCCTGATCGTTGTACGTCGTGCGGTTCATATCGCCGGTCGATATCTGGATCGCCTGATCCGACGCATCCGTGTACTTAATTTGAGCCACAGGGCTGTAAAACGGATCGGACTTGGCGTCCTTATCCAGATACAGGAACATATTGAGCGTGTCGTTTTCGGATGCCGGCTCGCGCGAGACGATGGACGCCCACTGCTTTGCCTCGGGATTCATGGGGATCTCATTTTCCGTAAAGTTGATGTTGATTATCGCTGGTACGCTGTTGAGCGTCCTGTCATATGCCTGCAGGATCTGCTGATACGCGGGAGCGTTCTCGCTGGTGCTGTGAGCAAGCTCCGTCAACTGTTCATCCTTCGCATAGATCTGCTGATACTCTCCGAACTTGTTGAGGATCAACGATCCTTCGCCGTTCACCATAAACAGAGAGACATTTGATATCTTCCATGTCGTATTGACCGCGCTGGTCACCAGAAGCTCAATACGCTTGATTGAGCGCACGTCGCTGAGGCTGAAGTAGAGGCGGTCGGTATGCCCGGCGCGATGCATCAGGCTCGGATCGCTGATCGTCTTGCCGCCGACCGAATCCGCCATGCTGGACGTGTGGTTCATGTACGAGTACATATTCTTCGTCAAATCGCTGATCTCTTCATAGCCTCTCGACGGCGAATAAGAATCATAGTAGACGATCGCCGAAAGATTGCCTTCGAACTGCGGCGCATTCTCCGGATAGCCCTCCGTTTGAATGGCGAGCATGAAGTTGACTTTAAAGGTGCTTCCATCCACCGCGTAGCTGCGCGTCACATCCGCCGCGCTGCGGGCTGCCATGCCTGTAACCGACGTCAGCTGTGCCTGGTCGCGGTAGTCGATGTCGATCCAGCCGACATTGCTGACCGTCCAAACCGGTACCAGCGCCGCATTGCCCTGCCTTGATACCTCAATGGACCGGATCATCAGCTTATCGAACACATCCGCGTCCTCGGAGTTGTCCTCCGGAATGATCTGCACGGCGGTCACGTCGCCATAGTCCTGATTGGTCGAAATGTAGAGCGTCTGTGACGCGCCCGCAATGAAGCCGTCGGAGGAAAGCTGCTGGTTCGCCAGTACGAAACCGCTGCTGCCGTTCTTGAAGACAAGCCGGAAATAGAAGAGGTTCTTGGAGCCGCAGTCTCCGTCTTGCGCGGTCGCATCCGAAGCGCCGCCCACATTGACCGTCACCGCATAGAGATAGCGCTCCTTGGCGAAGCCAAGCTCCTGTGACGCATCTTGGAATGTCATGGAATAGCGGAGCTTGGACCAGTCCACATTCTTTGCCTTTGTCACCTCGGCTCCTCCGCCGGTAGTATCCGCCCGGCTCGGTCCCACTTCGGTGGACTGATCCGAGCCCTGCTGGACCAGCACGGGGTTCTCCGTCGTATCCGTGTACCGGTAGATCTCCGTGGACGTCACCTCGCGCGTAAAGTACAGCTCGCCTGTCACGCCGTCTATGGAGTACGCCTCCCAGGCGATGGCGCGTTTATTGTAGAAATCGATGGTCGAGATCGACAGATCCGCCATCTGCCAGTCGTCGTGGTTCCCCGTACCGCTCATCCATACCTCGACGTTCTCGATCGTCTTGACCTGCGTCATCGGCACAAAGAACTGCAACGTTTGTCCGGTGGCAACGCCCTTCAGATAGCCGATATCCTGCTCGGCGCTGCCGTACCACCAGCCGTTGAAGTCCCGGGACAGCGTACGCACATTGAGCGAGTCCGTCGTCTTGACGTTACCGTTCAGGTCCGTGTAACTGATGCGTATCAGGATGTCGTCCTTTGTCCCCGCGCCGGTGACCTCGTCGGTCGTCAGTTCAAACAGATACCGCTCCGTATTATCGCGCGGCGCGAGGAGCTTTCCATGCTCGTATGCCGTCAGGCTGAGCCGATTCAGCCCCGTATAGAGAGGGCTGCCGCTCGCGACGCTCACCGGCTGATAAAACAGCGGATCGCCGCTGTAGGTATAACGGATCGCGCCGGAGGCCGCGTCGACCGACGCGCTGATCGAAGCGTTTTTCTGCGCGTCCCCGTTTGTCCCCGTCAGATCGTAGACCGCCATGGTGACAAAGCTGGCAACGTCGCTTTCGCTGAGCGCAATGCGATTTTTTCGTATATTAAACGCATCACCCGTCGGCTTCCCGACCGACGCTGTCAGGCCAAGCGCGCTCTGCGCCTTAGAGGCGCCGAGTGTCACGGTAATGGCCTCATTCTCAGCCAGCGCCACGAAATCGGGTAAATAGACGCCGAGCGCCATGCCCTCGCCCTGCTGCGCGAAGCCGCTGATTGGCTTGCTCAAGTCGTCGCCCAGCAGCTCCGCCGTATAGGTCGCCGCGTTCAGCACGGCGGGTATATTCGCCGCGCGCTTCATCCCATAGATGTCGGTATAGTACAGCGTTATCGCCATAGTCTCCGCAAGGCCCATGTTTGTGAGCGTATTGTTTTTCGCCGACATCGCGCCGAGCGCCTCAAGGCCGGAGCCGTAGGTGTCGGCAAAGTCAAAGCGAATCGCCAGGGTCTTGTCTGTGTTATTCTCCCGCAGGTCATGGTGCGCGTAGGCGGTGTCAAAACCGGAGGTCTTGAAATCAATCATCGCTCCGGCGTTGTCTGTACTGATGAGCTTGTCATTATCCCACCGAATACTCGCGCCGCCGGCTGTTCCCTCGGCGATGAGGTCGCCCTCGAAATCAATATAGCAGTCATTTGTCGCGGTGTTCCAGCGGTACAATCCGCCCAGCTTATCCACGCGGAACACGCGCATACCGCGGCAGGACCAACTGCCGCTGTCGCTGGCGAACACCTGCACGCGCTTAATCTCACCGATCGGCTCCGGCGTAGTGAACAGGTACTGATCCGTCGAGTACGCCTGAAAGACCGGCTTGGTTTTGCTGAGATCAACACCCTCGTAGCCGTAGGTATCCCGGATCGCCCGATCGATGTCTTCCTGCTCGCTGCCGGCCTCTTTCGCCATGGCGTAGGTATCCGTCCACGCGTCCTTTGACGGGAACAGGAACTTGCTGACCGTCTTTTCCGAACTCTGTGCCTGATTCCCCGCGCCTTTCTGAGGGGTATAGGTGATGATGAAAAAGTCGATCTTATCCTCGTCTCCCGTCCTTGTGCCGGTGCTGACCTCAAAGAGGTACGTCGGCTCCGTCGTCTCCACCGCGTATGCAGTACCCGTCATGAGCCATATGCACAGCAGCAGCACCGGGACGAGCATGAGCAGGCCGCCTCGCCTTACAGCAAGACTCATCCTTTCCACTTGCTTCCAGAATGTCCGCATCGTCATCACTCCCAACAATTCCGTGATTTCTGTTTCTTATGCGATATGTTTCGCTTGCTCTTTCCTTTTTTCGAGATACTCCAGCAGCTCGCTCAGCGAGATTTCCGCAGAAACCTGGCCCTCGCGGCGCATACGGTCGACAAACGTAAGCGATTGCGCACGCTCTACGCTGCGGCTGAGAAACGCCGTAAGATCGAACACGTCCTGGCTCTCCTCTTCCGCTTCCTCGTCGATTTCCTGCGGTTCCGCGCCGTCGGCTTCCGATTCGGCTCCTTCGCCGGCGCCCCAATCGATCTCGGCTGCGGGCGCTTCTCCGGTGGAATCTTCGCCCGCGCCCCAATCGATCTCCGCCGAAGGCTCTTCGAAGAATTCCCGCTCCTCCGGCTCCGCAGCAGAGGCGATTGTGACGCCCTGTGCAACGGACCGTCTAAGCTGCTCCAGCTCCAGACGCATCCGCTCCAGCTCCTCGTCCTTCGCGCTCAGCTGCGCGTCCTTTGCCGCGAGCTGCGCGGCGAGCACGGGATCGGGATTCGCCAAAGCCGCGCCCGCGTTTGCGCCGCTTTCCGCGGCAGGCGCAACGGAAGCGCCGATACGCTCGAACGCCTGCGTCATTTGTCCGACCATTGCGCCGAACATACCCATCATGGTGCTCATCGCCGCGCTGTCCGAGGACGTTGTGGGAGCATTGGCGGCGCGTCCTTTGCGCCTTGCGTCCGCAAATGCCACAAAATCCTCGATTTCCTCCGCCTCGACACGGGGGGCATCGCCGCTTTCCTCCTCAAAGGCAACGCCGGTCGATTTTGCCCCGGCGCCGGACATGTCGCCGCTTTCTTCCTCAAACATGACGCCGCCTGTCTTCTTCTGCGGCTCCGCCTCATAGTCCGTCTCGTCGATTTCCTCAAACATAACGGACTGACGGGATACGGCAACTTCTTCGTTTTCCTCCAGATCCTGCTCCCAGCGCGCCATGACAGCCTCGTCGTGGGCTTCGCGACTGCCCGCGACAAAGTCCTCCCAGTTGTCCGCGCCCTGCGTACCGGAGAAGTATTGACTGACGAATTCCCGGTCCTCGAACATGTGGATCATGCTCGGGCCTGTCTCCACGCGGAAGGTGGAGCGGCTCGACGGACTCATGATCGTGAACGCCTGCCCGCGCGGGGCCTGCACGATCTGCTCCTGCTCGCTTTCGTTGATGCCGCCCGCGTTCTCGTAAAGCTTCACGAGGTCCTGGATGTCGTTCGGGGCGAGTGCGAAGATAAAGCTGTACTGGCAGGCGTTGATGATCGCCGTGGATTTTCGCGCGATCTCCTCAGAGCCGACGAAGTCCTTGATGTTCTGCGTAATGACGATCTGCATACCGTTGTACTTACGGATGCGCTTCGCCAGCTGGAACATGAAGTCCAGCGCGATGGGGTATTTCGCATCGATGAAGACGTGCGCCTCGTCGATGACGACCACGACCTTGCGCTTGAGGCCGTACTTGGTGTTGTAGTCTCTGTTCTTGATGATCTCGTTGTCGACGTATTTGAGCACCAGCAGCATCTGCGCGTTGGCGATGGTCTGGTTGCGGTTGGCGAGCATCGACTGGAAGTTGAACACCGTAAAGTTGCTCTCCGTCGTGACTGTGGAGGGGCCGTTCCAGATGTTCGCGTTGCGCCCGCCCGTGGAGAACTTTGCGATGTAGTTCATGAGCGTGCGGAGCATCGTGCGGATGTACTCGTTGTCCGTGCCCTGGAACTCCTGCAGCACCACGTCGTACAAATCGTCCAAGATTGGGTAGTCCTCCGGCTTCAGTTTGGAAAGGTCTGTCTCCGCGGA
>JAFTGG010000210.1 GCA_017458025.1 Oscillospiraceae bacterium
GGAGCGCGCGATGTTGATGAGCGACATGCGGTTCCACTGCTTGGGATCGCGATAGACCTCGCCCACGCGCGCGTGCGCGGCCTTGTAGCTCTCGAAGTCGGCGAGCAGCAGATACTCGTCCGCGGGACCGCCGTCGCCGGAGATCAGGCGGCGGGTCAGATCGCCGTAGCTCTGGCCGTCGGCAAAGCCGTCGTTCAGGAACTTCATGATCCACTTGAGGTCGGGATTATTCATGTAATAGTCGTAGGCGTAGTAGCCCTTGGCCTTGAGGTCGCTGACCTCCTGCGCGGTCAGGCCGAAGATGAAGATGTTGTCGCCCGTGACCTGCTCGTGCATCTCGACGTTCGCGCCGTCGAGCGTGCCGATGGTGAGCGCGCCGTTCATCATGAACTTCATGTTGCCCGTGCCGGACGCCTCCTTGCCGGCGGTGGAGATCTGCTCGCTCAGCTCGCTCGCGGGCATGAGCTTTTCGGCGAGGGACACGCGGTAGTTCTCTAGGAACGCGACCTGCAGGCGGTCCTTGCACGCGGGATCGTTATTGACCGTGTCGGCGACGGAGTTGATGAGGCGCATGATGCGCTTGGCGACGTAATAGCCCGGCGCGGCTTTCGCGCCGAAGAGGAACGTGCGCGGCTGGAAGTCGAAGTTCGGGTTCTCCTTCATGTGCTGATACAGGTAGATGATATGCAGCACGTTCAGCAACTGACGCTTGTACTCGTGCAGGCGCTTGACCTGCACGTCGAACAGCGCGTCGGTGTTGAGGAGAATGCCGCTCTCGCTCTTGACATAGTCGGCAAACGCCTTCTTGTTGTCGGCCTTGATCTTGCCGAGACGCTCCAAGACGCTTGCGTCGTCCGCGAACTTCTCCAGCTCCTTGAGCTTGCCGGCGTGGACGAGGTAGTCGCCGCCGCCCGTGCACTCGCGGATCAGGCCGTCGAGCTGCGGGTTGATCTCCGCGAGCCAGCGGCGGTGGTCGATGCCGTTGGTGACGTTCTTGAACTTCGCCGGCTGCAAACGGTACGCGTCGGCAAAGACGTCGTGCTTCAAGATCTCGGAGTGCAGCGCGCTGACACCGTTGACGGCGTAGCAGGCGCAGATGCAGAGGTTCGCCATGCGCACCTCGTTGTCCCAAATGATCGCCATGCGCGCGACGCGGCCGTCGCCCTGACCGAAGTGGCGCTCCAGCTCGAGCTGATAGCGGCGGGCGATCTCGCACACGATGCCCCAGATGCGCGGCAGCAGCGACTCGAACAGATCCTGCGGCCAGCGCTCCAGCGCCTCGGCGAGGACGGTGTGGTTGGTATAGGCGACCGTCTTGGTGACGATGTTCCACGCCTCGTCCCACTCATAGCCTTCTTCGTCGAGCAGAATACGCATCAGCTCGGGAATGACAAGCGTCGGATGCGTGTCGTTGATCTGAATGACGTGCTTTTCGTGGAAGTTGCGGAGCGTCCCGTACTGCGCGCGGTGCTTGCGCATGATGGATTGGATCGTCGCGGAGACGAAGAAATACTGCTGGCGCAGACGCAGGGACTTGCCCTCGTAATGGTTGTCGTCGGGGTAGAGCACCTTCGCGATGACCTCCGCCATCGCCTGCTGCTCGACCGCTTTTAGGTAGTCGCCCGAGGAGTAGAGGGACATATCCACCGGCGTCGGGGACTTGGCGTCCCACAGGCGCAGAACGTTGGTGTGCTCAGTATTGTAGCCCGCGACCTCCATGTCGCGCGGCACGGCGAGGACGCTGGTGTAGCCGACATGCTCGGGGTGGTTGATGCTGCCCTCCCAATGGTCGATGATATGGCCGCCGAACTTGACCTCCTCGGTCTCGTCCGCCTTGGTGATGAGCCACGAATCGCCCACGTCGAGCCAATTGTCCGCGAGCTCGACCTGCTGGCCGTCGACGATCTTCTGCTTGAAGATGCCCAGCTCGTAGCAAATGGAGTAGCCGGTCGCCGGAATTTCGAGCGTGGTCATCGCTTCAAGATAGCACGCGGCGAGGCGGCCGAGACCGCCGTTGCCGAGGCCCGCGTCGGGCTCCGCCTCAAAGATCTCGCCAGGGTCGAAGCCGAGGAACTTGATGGCTTCCTTCATCGGCTCCAGCACGCCGAGGTTGAACGCGTTCTTCTCAAGCGACCGGCCCATGAGGAACTCCATAGACAGGTAGTGCACCTGCCGCTGCTGGCCCAGCTGGACGAGCTTGTCGGTGGCGACGCCGTTCGCCGCCATGATGTCGCGCAGGACGAGGGCGCACGCCTGGAACATGTGCTCGTTGGTCGCCTGCTCGGCGGTGCGGCCGAAGTTGCGCTGCAGCTTGCCGAGAATCATCTGGGCCATTTGGTCCTTCCTGTAGGTATCTGCCATTGTACAGCCTCCCAAAACATTTATTTGTATTCGTTAAAAATCGCCATACACATACGCGAACAGCATACCAAATTTTTGCGCTCTAGTCAATTCTAAAGTTGCAAAGCGCGCGGCGGTATTATATAATCCATCAGAATGAGCGGAAAGGCGGGAGAACGGAATGGGAGCGTTTTTGCATGCGGTCGCGTCGGTCACGATCATTTTGCTGCTGACAGCCACCGGCTGGTTCTGCGGCGCAAAGGGCTGGATGACGGCGGCGAGCAAGGCGTTTTTAAGCAAATTTCTGCTCTCGCTGGCGGTGCCGTGCATGTGCGTCTACGGCCTGCGCGCCAACCTGACGCGGGAGATGATCGCCGGCTCGCTCAAGCTGCTGGCGGTGGCGTTCGCCTGCAACGCGCTCAACTTTCTGCTCTCGTGGCTGCTCGCGGGGCTTTTGAAGCTGCCGCGCAAGCGCGCGGGCGTGTTCATGGTGATGTGCAGCCTGTCGAACGCCGTGTTTGTCGGCTATGCGATGTGCGTCGAGCTGTTCGGAGAGGTCTGCGCGCCCTATGTGATGCTTTTCTATCTCGCGAACACCTGCTTCACGCAGACGCTGGCGATGTGGCTCATTCGCCGCGCGGGAGAGAGCGCGGGCGGCGGCTGGCGCCATTCGCTCAAATTTCTCGTCTCGCCGACGGTGCTGGGCGTGTTCGCGGGCTTCGCGCTGGTGCTTCTGGATATCCGGCTGCCTTCGTTTCTCATGTCGTACCTGCGCTATATGAACGGCGTCGTGTCGCCGCTGGCGCTGATCCTGACGGGCTATATCGTCTACGAGATGGGCTGGGACAAGCTGCGTGTGGACCGTAGCCTCGCGGTGATGCTGGCGTTCCGCTTTTTGTTTTCTCCGGCGATGTACCTCCTGCTCTGCTCGCTGGCGGGCGTCGGGGGGCTCGCGCGCGACACGTTCGTCGTGGAGGCGGCGATGCCGGTGGTGACGCAGACGGTCGTCGCCGCGGCGCAGTACGGCGCGGACGAGCAATTTGCCGCGGAGGGCGCGGCGCTGACGACCATCGGGAGCTTCATCGTGATACCGGTCCTCATGATTTTCCTGTAATACGATTCTCTGATAAAATGCTTCCATTGAATCAAAGAGGCGGCGCGGTGACCCGCGCCGCCAGCTTTGCGCCGATGGCGCAAAACGCGTCTCATACTATTCTGCAATGAAATTGCAGAATATGATTATTTGTTTTGCAGCAGTTCCAGCGCGGTTTTCAGCTCCGCGACCGGCAACTGCCCGGGCGCGGAGCGCCGCCCCGCCGTGCCGAAGGTCAGACACGAGCCGGTCAAACCGCCCGCGACGCGGCTGAGCGCGCCGCGCGGCCCCATTGAGATCGTGATGAACGGGCAATCGGCGCCGCTGTCGCGCCAGGCTGCCGACGCGGCGAGCAGCGCGAGCACGTCGGCGTCGCTTCGCGGCATGACGGCGAGCTTCGGGATATCCGCGCCCATCGCCCGCGCCGCGCACAGATACGCGATCATGTCGCTCCGCGGCGGCGTTTTTTCAAAATCGTGACGCGAGCCGACGGCGGGGAGTCCGACGGCGTGGACGCCGCGCAAAATGGCGCGCGCTTCCGGGGACGAGAGCTCCACGTCGACGAGGTCCGCGCAGCCGCTGCGCGCGGCGGCGAGCGTCAGCGCGGCGTAGCGGCGGGGATCGAGCTCCGCCTCGCCGCCCTCTGGCTTTGTGCGGATCGTGA